>JAPKAM010000059.1 GCA_028825265.1 Planctomycetota bacterium | reverse complement strand
TATGAAGACGCACCGATTCGTTTCTCTCTTGTGGTTGCTGGTGCTGCTCGCCTCGGGCTGTGGCGCCACGGATGATAGTTTTCTCGGCCGTGGCCCCCGCTGTTCCCATGTGAGCGGGGTGACCGGGAGAAGGCGCCTCGATCTGGGGCTCCGGAGATTTGCAGCAAGGTGGTTGGAACTTCACCACTCGTACTCTATTGGTCGAGGATACCAATAGAGAACCACTGGAGATCCGCCTGGTCCATCGGCTCACGCCAGATCTCCAGGTAGGACTCGAGGTCGAGGTCGGGGTCGATTCTGACGAATATTATCCAGTGTTGAATTACCGTATTTTCAATGCCACGGAGGAACATCCGGCGCTGGTGATCGGAACCAGTTCTGCTGGGCCATCCGATGAGGTCGATGGCAATGCGGTGACCCTGACTGCGGCCCAGATGTTGGGGCCGAGAATCAGTGGCACACTGACGCGGGATCATATCCTGGCGGAAAATGCCTTCAGTTTCTCCTTCATTCTGCTCGGTGAAGAGGACCCCACCATCTCCGTGTCGGTCGGCTTCTGACCCCCTTTGTGCCTCTGAGCCTCTTTTTGGGGCCCCTGGGCATGAGGTCACTGTCCGCTGTGACGGCGTTCTGAGCGACTTTCCTGGGTGATTGCGGCCATTCCATAAATAATTCGACGATTGCTGTCCATTCCTGGGTGGATTCCGGATTCATCTCTGTGGGAACGAGAAACATCGTTGAGAGGAGCGTTGATACCTATGAAAATTGCAATCATCGGAGGCAGTACCGCAGGAATCGCCGCTGGAATCCGATTGAGCCAGGATGGCCATCAAGTTTCGCTCTTTGAACGACGGTCTACAAAAAGTGCCGGTGGTTTCGGCCTGCTCCTGACCCCCTCGGTTCTCCAAGGACTGACGACTCTGGGACTCGATGTCGATGGATTGGGTCACCCGGTCGGTCAATTTCAGATTCAAAATGAGAAGGGTCATTCAATCCTCTGCCGGGAGCTTCGGCAGACGGTAGGGGTGGAGCGATCTGCATTACTGAACCTTCTCAGCAGCGGGCTCGATCCGCAGATCATGAACGATGAGAAGACCTTCAGCCATTTCGAGTCGACAGGCAATGGTTTGGCGAAAGCGGCGATCTTCCAAGATGGCTCCCGTGTCGAGGCGGACCTGTTCATCGGTGCCGATGGGGTCCGCTCACAAGTTCGTCAGGATTGGATCCCTGGTCCTGCGCTTGAGCCGGTGAAGAGCGTCGAACTGGTCGGTGTTTACCGCGGTGAGGTCCCAGCGGAGTTGCTTGGTCGGGCCCTGAAAATCATGCCGCAGGAGAGTGGCCTGGCCATCGGAATGGTGCCGACCTCTGACCGTTCGGTGGTTTGGTACATTCAGTGTGATCCACGCCGCTGGCCGCAGAGCATTGCAGATCCTGCAGAGAGGGCTCGTTGGATCCAGGGGCTGGGGGAACAGCATCCGGGACCTGTGGCGCAGATTCTGGCGGGGTCTGATCTCCGAGGGGTACATCTGTGGAGAACCACCGACCGAGATCTGCCCGCGACCTTTCACCGTGGCAATGTGCTGTTGATCGGCGATGCCGCCCATCCGCTTCTGACCTTCACCAGTCAAGGAACCGGATCGGCCATCGAGGATGCTCTCGCCATCGGAGATCTTCTCGATCAACATGGCACCAAAGCCATCCAGCAGGAGACTCTTCATGCGCTTCTGGGTGAGTTTGGCCGGTTGCGGAAGCCGATCCTCAAGGCACGTCTTCAAATGGGAAGACGGATGCAAGAGCAGTTCCTGAACCGGCCCTCGGTACGACAACAAATTGTGCCCATCTGCTGCTGATGGGTCTGGTGCAGCCGGAGGTACATCATTGAACATCGAGAACTCTGCCAATTGGTTCACATCGGATGGCGTGAATCGTCCGCTGCTTCGCCAGCGCGCTTTCAATTTCCGCTGGGCTGAAGTCGCTCCTGACGTCCTACCATTGACCTCGGCGGACCCTGACTTTCCGGTGGCGCCACAGATCATCGAGGCGGTGACCGCCTACGTATCGGACGGCCTGCTAGGATATGGCCCGACAACGGGGCTGGTGGAGTTCAGAGAAGAAGTCGCGAGCATGCTCCATCGGCGTGGGATCCCCTCCCATCCGGATCAGGTCCTTGCCACCGACGGCGCCGCCTCTGCACTGCGGGTTGCCTGTCGAGCCGTTCTTGGACCGGGAGACGAGGCGATCACCTTTGATCCTGTCGACTTTCTGCTTCCTCACTGCGCCGAAGAGGCGGGTGCGAAGGTGTTACGGTGCCGACTCCAGCCTGGTTCTGGAGAGATCCCCGATGGAGCGCTGGAACCTCTGATCGGGCCGCGAACACGGGCCATCTTGATCTGTAATCCTCACAATCCCACCGGAAGAGTTCTTCGACGCGAGGAGTTGGAACGGGTTGCGTCCCTCGCCATAAAACACGACTTGGTGATCATCAGCGACGAGGTTTGGAGCGACATCATCCTCGGCGATGTTCCCATGATCAGCATCGGTTCCCTCGGTGAAGAAGTGGCTCGAAGGACCATCACCGTATCGGGTTTCAGCAAGACCTACGGTCTCGCCGGATTGAGGATTGGCTTCATTCACTGTGGCTGTCCGAAACTGGCAAGTCGGGTCTTGGAAGTTTCGGGAGCCCCTCGTACCACCTTCGGAGCCTCGGTGCTCTCCCAGGTCGCAGCACAGGCGGCGATTCGAGATGGCCAGCAGTGGCGAGAGGGATTTCTCCATCATCTGAGGAAGATGCGACAGATCGGTGCGGCACGGCTGGATGCTCTAGATGGTTTCCATTGCACCGAACCGGAGGGCACCTATCTGTTCTTCCCCGACATCCGGGAGACGGGAATGGCAGCATCCGAACTCGCCCGCGAACTGGAAACTCGAGCGCGGGTGGCGGTGGTGCCAGGGGAGGAACGCTGGTTCGGTGCCGGCTCACTGGGTCATATTCGCCTCTCCTTTGCCACCAGCGAGGAGATCCTCGATGAGGCCCTCGCTAGAATCGAGCAGTGGAGCAAGGCTCGCTGAGGATTACCGTTTCTGCGGAGCAAGCAACGGATGGAGTTCTGCTGAGTTGAGTAGGCGACTGCTCGGGCCCATGTGGTACTCGTGACAGGTCGAGCAACCGGACTTCACTTGTTGACCATGGCATTCGATACAGGTATTTCGTGAGATCGCTTTCCAGTCGTTGATCAGGTCGATGTCTCTTTCCAGTTGGTGGCAACTGAGGCAAGTCGTCGACGAACCCGACATGACGTGTGGGCCGTGGGAGAATCGTGTCGACTGCGGATACGATTCCGGCCGCATCGAATCGGGCGTCCAGCGAACCTGCGGATCGTCATGCTTCACACCGAGATGACAGGAGGCGCAATCCCCTGCCGATAGCGGGCCGAAAACTTGCTCGAAGATCGATGCAGAATCGAGATCCTCTCCGTTGGTCTGTGCCTCCAAGGTGGCCCAGGCACGAATGAAAGGGTCGGCATGTTGAACCGGTCTGTAGAGAATTGACGTTGCGTCAAAGTACCACCCCCCGGCGCTGGCCCACTTCTCCGGATCGATTGAAACAGGGCTGACAACACCGTTATTTTTGGTGGGTGAGGCCGGTTCCCTGTCGAGCGGGACCTCGTCGTCGTCCGAGAGCAGATCGTCGTCGTCCGAGAGCAGATCGTTGTCGTCCGAGAGTAGATCGTTGTCGTCCGAGAGTAGATTGTCGTCGTCCGAGAGCAGATCGTCGTCGTCCAAGAGTCGATCGTCGTCGGCGGGAGGCGCTGGAATCGTATCGACCTGCTCTTCCGGTGACGAGGTGAACCACTCGTCGCTGGCCCTTTGCAGAACCGAGCGGGGCAGTTGTCCGGAGAGTTGGGAGAACTGCGTCTGGTCGAGATCGGGCTCGAGTGTTGCGGAGATGAACGAACCGATGACCTGATTCAGGTCAGAATCCAAGCCCTTGGCCAGTGCACTCTTGAAACTGCGGGCCACTCGTTCGGTGGCGCCCAGTACTTCATCGGATGCATCTGCGAGCGAATAGAGTTCCACACCGGAGAGCTTTTTCAGGTCGGAATCATCTTCCAGTTGATTTCGAATCCAGCGAAGGCTCCACGCAGTGGGGAAATCGGATCCGTCGTAGGGCCAGCTGCCGATATCGAGATTGGCTTCACTGAGCGCATCGGTATCGAGTGCGGGAATGGAGAGGAATTCAATACCCCGATTCTTGCCGGTGGGTCCGTTGCCACTGATGGAATCGCTGTGACATGGCGAACAGGTCAGGGCAAAGGGCTTCACCACCATTCGATGACGGTCAGGTCCCAGGCCGTGGCAGTCGTCGCAGGCCTCAGGAGCCAGATCTTCGAATTCTTTGAAGTGTTTCTTTGCATGATTCAGATGATCGAAGCGAATCGATCGTTGCGGTTGTCCATAATCGCTACTGAACTCCGGGTGCCCATCATCAATGGAGGAGAATCGTTGCTGGTGGCACGATTGGCAGCGCGAATCATTGAGATTTTCAGTTCCGATCTGGGGTCGGTGTTCTTCATGACATCTTGCACAGGACACTAGTGGTGTCGGAGGGGCGGAATCGGTTGGGCCAGAGGTCAATCGGCTCAGGAAATTTGGAGATACAGAGTGCGGGTCGGCTCCGTATTCTCCCATGTCATGACAGTCGAGACACTTCATCGAAGCATGGGCTATTTCCTGATTCATCAGTCCGCGACTGAGGAATTCCACCGATGTGAACTCGACCGGTTCGTGGCAACTTGTGCATGCTAGGTGTGAATGAAACGAACTGTGAGTACCGGGATCGATGATTGATAGATCGTTTCGAGAGAGTGCAATCATGACCAGTCCGGTCGTCAACAGCATGGCCCTGGTCAAGTACTTGCGTTTGGTCTTCCCCTCACTGGGGGTGGGGCTACAAGGGTGTTGAGGGTCGCCACACTGGCCATTGAGGGTGGGTCCGTGATCACAGGGAGATCCTCGGCGTCCGCAATGAAAAGGCTGATTGGGACGGACATACTGGACACTTCGGGCATTGAAAGGGCTGGGTTTATTTTCCATCACAGCGCCGATCCCGCAGCAAAGACGTGAACCACCAGTACGTGCAAGCTGATCAAAATCACCATCACTCCTGTGATGGGAAGATGAATCAACAGCCAACCTCGCATCCAGAGGTGCAAGCGTAGTTGTCGATCCAATTCAGATTTCCGTAGCACCATCTGGTGGATCTTGCCGTTGACGCTGTTGGGCTCAATTTGTGAGATGTTGATGTGCCTTGAGTACCGATGGATGAGATCAGCGGGTAAGAAGTGGCCCTGCTTCGATCCGCGGGGAAAAAATCCAGGACGACTGAACAGGAAGGGCCGGAGGATGGAAAGGTATGCCTTTTGATATTCGCTGTTCGACGGGGAGTGGATGATTTGGGCATCGGCACTGTCAATCAGTGTTGCGACCTCTGTTTGGATCCTATCGGGCAGTAAATGCATCGATTCTCGTAGTGGGTGTGGAATTGTTCTCATCAGAATCCAGCCAGAAATACCACTGACGATGAGTACGGTGAAACCGATCCACAGCAGGATTTCAAAGGCTCCTGTCGGAAGTCTGTAATCGGTGTGCTCGAGAAAGAAATAGGCACTGAGAAATCCAATCGCTAGGTGGAACATCAACCATGTCGATGTCTTTCCCAGCGGCAGGAATGGCAATTTCTTGCGGATGCCGTAAAGGCAAAGGAGCAAGAAACTGCCGAGCAGGAACCAGCCACTAGTCATCGCGAGATCACCGAGTGAGCGATCGGTGAGATGAAGGCAATAATTAAAAATGGCGGTGGTAGCTGCCACGAAACCGATCACCGATAGTTTTGGAGTTCTTAGGTGAAGCATCAGGATCTCTTCCACATGGCAGAAGAGAGATCTCGTTCGCCAAAGTGGACTCTGTGCAGGGCATCCTGTGGACACGCATTGACGCATGCTGGTCCCGACGGCTGATCGATGCACAGGTCGCACTTGGTGGCTCGCAAGATGGGGGATCCAGATTTGGTGTCGATGATGGGATTGCCAGTGGCATCCTTGATCTCCACCGTACGGATGTTGTCGTATGGACAAGCTTCCACACAGGTTCCACAGCCAATACAGGTAGACTCCTGGATGATGACATTGCCACTTGCGGATTCACGGTGGATGGCTCCTGTAGGGCAACCGACGAGACAAACAGGATCACAGCAGTGCATGCACGCCGTGGCCACCATCAACTGGGCATGTCGGTGCCCTTCACGGATGAATCTGGGGTTTCCATCGTGGGTGATGGCACAAGCTTTGACACAATCGTCGCAATCGGTGCATCGATCGAGATCGATGATCATCGCCTGATTGCCATTGATGATCCGGTGATCGACGAGGAACTCCAGTGTGCCCTTGGAGATATTTAACTCTCCCCCTGGGCGGCTGAAGTTCTTGATTAGGTCTGCTTTGGGAATATGGGGCAGGATGTATTTCTGAACTGCAGAGGTCGAGATCAGCAGCAAGTCCGTGGCGCCGATGCTGTGGATATTCCTGGTGGCCACCGGCGCACGCCCTGATTCCGTCGCCTCGAGTAGTTCTTCCAGCCCGAAGACATCTCCAGGCCTCAGGTAATCGGTGGTGTCGGGGACCCCGTCCCTGTTTTTTGAGATCCGACAAAAACCATTCAGTAATACCCAGATTCCGTCGAGTCTCCAGCCCGCTTTCACGACCAGAGTTTCCTGATCGATCAGTGCATCCTTGTTTCCCAGCGATGATCGAAGACCTTGATTCCAGTTCTCGTTGCCATGCCGTTCGAAGCAGATGACATCCATGATCTTGGCCTGATCATCTTTCGGAATCTTGTCGAAGAGGGGGATATCGGAGAAGAGATTTCCAAGAGACCTGGATCGGACTTCATCCTCTAGGTACTGCCTGAACAGGCGAGATTTTCGACAGATGTCGCGGATCGCCTGCCATCGAAGTTCAAGAACTAGAGTTTTCGTGGTGGAGAAAACGGTTGCACTTCTGGTCGATCTTCGTAGCGATGCAATTTCTCCGATCGATCGACCCATTGGGATCTCTACAGATTTGTAGTCCCGGATGAAGTTCTCAAGATTCACGGGGATGGTTCGCGCCTTCTTGATCAGTGCCACCTCATCGATGGAAGATATTTCGGAGGCAGTATCGAGTCTCGTCTCTGGTCCCTTTGAGTTTCTCCATAACTGGGAGATCGCTTGCCACCATGAGCGCTTCTTCGGCATGGTTCTGGTTTGCAGCGCGACCTCTCCTGCGGGATCGGTGAGAACGTGAATCGAGCCGGTCAGTCCGAAGAAAACCGATCCACCGTAGTCACCCTTGCGGATGAGAATTTCACCCGGTAGGTATTCTACCTGCCTTGCATCGTTTTTGAGAATGTCGGCGATGGTCGCCCCACCCGGCTGGAAATCGGTACAGGCGAACGATAGAACCGTCCCGGTCAGGGCCCAATCCACGAGTTGGTCGGGGAGTAGTTCCTCGCCAAATGGTTGGTCCCATCGTATCGGTCGATCAACTCTGGTCTCTTGATCATCCATCGTTAGACACTTGTTCCAGGGCTATTTGTTGGACCCCGGTTCTCCCCCCTTGTAATCCGCTGTTTTTGAAAGCAAGGGGTCGACACCAGCCAGTTTGCTGCCATCACTCAATATGGCGAAGGCATTGAGGGATTCTGAAACTTTCTTCGCCGCCAGTGCGATGGCTGGTTGATTACTCAAACTCATTTTCAATTTTGAGATGCTTGCCATCGTTGCTTTGATCTGTGGGTGGTCGATGGCCTTGTTGACTGCGGCGAGTTTCTTTCTCAGCAATGAAAATCTTTGTGCGTTCTTTTTTGCGTAGGTGCCCATCTTCTTGGCGGTCGAGATGGCTTCGAGTACAAGTTCCATCTCCGCCATGATGCCAACGATGTGAAAGAGGCGTCGCTTTTCGATGGAAGCTTGTTTGTTGTGCTTGCCTTTTGAATAGAAGTTGTTGTGGCGAATGTTGCCCTGACTCCAGGAGACCAGTTCGAAGTCACTACCAGCGGAGTGCCCTCCGACGTTCACCAGATCTTCGTGAGGAACGACATGGCAACTGACACAATTCCTTGCGATCTCTAGCACCATCGACGGCCTCAGCATTCCCGAGCCTTCCGCTTCTTTCCAGCGAGCCGCGATCTCCTCTTTCGACTCTTGACCCTCTTCCTTGCCGCTGAATTCGCCGTGTCGGCTCATCCAATCGGCTGCAGCGCCGTGGCACGATTCGCAGGAAGGTCCTTTGGCGACGGTCGTAACCTCTTCTCCGATCTGTTTGGAAGTGGCGTGGCAGTCGAGACAGAGGCTGTTTTTACCGATGCGACGGATGTTTAACTTCTTGGCGATCGCCTGCCCCTCTGGGCTTCTGTGCACTTCCGTGATCGATTTGTGATGAGGAGAACTTTCCCAGATTCCACCGGAGTGCTTGTGACATTCGATGCATTCACTGGGGCCAAGCACCTTTGTCAGGTCGTGGCCTGGGCCGGTGGTCAAATCGGGTCCAGCGAAAAAAGATGTAGCGATTACGCACAAGGCCACCAGTTTGATGTTCATTTACTTGCTCTCAGTTGGGTCGCGGTATTTTGGTGACTCATGCCTCAATGACTATATCAGTGATCGGCTTGGCAACACAGGCCAAGCAGTGTCCCTCTGTGATCTCCGCTTCTGGCTCATCATCGTATTTGACCTGACCATCCTGTAGCCGAACTTCACAGGTTCCGCAGTTTCCCGATCGACAACTGCTATCGATGTAGATTCCCGCTTCATCTGCCATCTCCAAGATCGGGCTTCTTTGGTCCCAAGTCAGCGATCGGTTACTGGTCTTGAAGTACAACATCAACGGCTTCTGGGCGGGTGATCCGTTTTCAGAATCAGTAGCATTCGGGGTGGCTTTCTTGCGGGTCGAGGCGGGCCCAAAAGCCTCGTTAGAGATGCTTTCGGTCGGCACACCAGACTCTTCGAGTGCAGGGATCAGCGAGTTCATCATCGGGGGAGGACCACAGATGTAGTAACGAAGATCGCCACCTCCAGTAATCTTCGCGAGTCGTTCGACATCGATAAACCCGGTGTTGTAGTTGGGGTTTTCAGACTCTGTTTCAGCGTTCTCATCGAATTGGCTGTAAAAGAAATGGAGTTCGATGTTGCTGTGCTTCTCGGCCAGTTGCTGGAGGTGATCACGGAACGCATGTTCTGCTTTGTTTGTGACCGCATGTATGAAGTAGCATTTCCGTGCAATATTTTCGTTGCAGACGGTATCGATCATGCTGATCAGCGGGGTGACACCGATGCCACCGGCCAGGAATACCGCCGGACGCGGATCCGAACGGTCGAGGACGAATTTTCCCGCCGGGCTACTCACCTCGAGCAGATCGCCCGGTGAAAGACTTTCGTGAAGATAGGTGGAACCCTGTCCCGGAGGAGCGCCCGGTTGATCGGGCGGCGGGGGGATCTGTTTGACGGTGATCTTATACCTGCGGCGATCTCCCGGGGCCGCCGAGAGTGAATAGTTGCGAACTTGCGGTTTCCGTTTTCCTGGAATACGCAACTGGAATCCGAGGTGTTGACCCGGTTCGAAGTTTGGTAAGGGTTCTTCGTCGAGAGGCCGGATGTGAAAGGAACAGATGTGATCAGCCTCGTTTACCTTTTCATCGAGGATGAATCGACGATAGCCACGCCACGCTCGCATCGTTTTGGTTCTTGTCGCCGAAGTACCAGCCTTCGCAATTTCCTTCTGCAACTGTTCTGCGGAGAGTTGCATGGCTAGTCGTGATCTCCTGGCCTCGAAGATGGAAGCCACCATCGAGAGCAACGCCTCTACAACGATCAGGCTGATGAGGCCTGAACCGATCCAGAATAAAATCACAGAGAGATCCAATCGTCAGAACCTGTACAGGATTTCGGTTCGAATCCCATTGTTGGCGTCTCCACCTTCATCGATCTTCGTGTATCCGTCGCACTGGACCATCACCCGGCTAGTGAGTTTCTCCTGGTAGCGGATCCCCATTGCACCAGAAGCAGGATCGCTCCCCTCAGTGGGGGTTCTTCCCCCCACTTCCACGATGAAATTTCTGTCGCCGCCCGACAGAATCCATTGGTAGCCGAAGGCTCCGCCGAAGGAACGATCCGCCCTGTTTCCAAGGGCCGGCTTGAAACTGCCCAGTCCCGCCGCAGCAAAGAGTATCCCCGCTTTGCCCAGAGGGCCTCCCTTGGCGGGAGACCTGGCTGCCGAGGAGAACTCGTCGATTCCTAGAAAGAGGGTGCCGTAGACATTGTCATCGGTTCCGTATGGCGTCGTGGAGGCCTCGGCGAAGAGCAGCATACCATCGCTGACCCGAGCATTATCCGCTTCGGACGCCGAGGAAACACACCAGCGAATTGTGGTGTTGAAGGTGCGTCCCCATTTCTTGATTCTCTGGGACGAACCGAGGCCAGCAAAGATACCGTCGCCCCCCTCGTCCGCGGGAGCGGTCACTGCGACGACGTCTGCATCGATGGTGCTGGAGTAGGTGTCGGTCTCGGTGGAGATTCCGAACAGTCTTGAGCTATTGTGGAGCTTGTTGTCGTCTCTGTGCATCTGTCCCCACCCGTAGATCATGGTGAAACGCATGCTGGAAGCGCCGGGAAAGGGAATGAAACGTGTGACACCGAAAGCATCCATGTTGTCGTTGACGAGCATTCCATCCTGCAGGTCGACTCCCCATCTTCCGACGCTAAATCCATAATCTAGTTTCTTGTTCCCGGTCGGATCGAGACCAGGAAAAAGTTCACTCAGTTCACCTTCAAAAAAGAGCGTGGTGATCTCTAGATTGGTGTTGTCATACCAGCCTTCACTCTCTTCCGGTTCGATGGTGTATCGGGTGAATTGGCCCTGATCCTGAAGGGGCTGAAGGCCGACCAGTAGGCGTTCTGTACCGGTCAACTGCAAGTTGGCGAAGAGATCGATGCGGCTCGCCCATTCGATGACTCTGTTGTCATTTCCTGCGGCGTCGATCACGTTGATTCCGCTTCTGAAATTGCCGTAGACCCACAGCGATGGCCGCCAAACGGCACCGGTGAAGATATCGAATCCGCGCTCCAAGCGCCCAGTGGCGAGGAAGCCAGGCCCTATTTCCAGTAGTGGCTGAGTGGGCTCGATCTGATCCTCTGGGATCAGCGGAATGGGGTAATCGGGAAGCCTGCTGGGGCTCTCCGCATCCTGTGACCAGCAGGGCTGGCTGAACAAGGACAAGATCATCCAGAGGAGGGCTGTCTGGCGGAGGGGCGGCGCAGACGATTGAAACCAATCAGTGACAGTTGAATGTTTCAAGATCCTTCTCCGTTCGACTTGGGGATCTCCACAACCACTGATTTTTCAGCGACCACTACTGCACCCTCGACCAGTCGCCGGCCCAGTTCGCGAGGCGAGAGACCGTAATCAAATCCAACATGCATCGTCTGGTGGATCAGGTTGACTGGAACGGCCTGGGAGATGAAGCGAGCCTCGACCGAGTACGGTCCGTGGCCGCTGAGTAGCTTTCCGTCCACTTGATAGTGGGCGGTTCGTTGTCCCAGTGGTTCGATCCCGCGCCGGTGTTTTCTCATTCCCTTGGGGTGCCCGTAGATATTGTTGGGTCTCGAAGCGGGTCGAATGAACGGCAGTGCCGTCACCGAGTTGTTGATGGTAAGAACCTGTTCGCGGTCTCCTCCGCGGATGTTCCTCGACATGAACTTGGATTGCAGGTTGAACAACTGTTCATCCAACTTGACCTCTCCACTGCGAACATACAGCGAGAAACTATCTCTTACATCCCCATTGGGATCACGATCTCCTGAGGCGAAGATCAGTTTACCGCGGGCATCCTTGACTTCGATCTGGACGACAAAGAGTCGCTCGGCATCGAAGCCGGTCGGTAGGTTGTGTCCTTTGGTGAGATTCTTGACATCGATTTCGAGGTTCACCCCATCTTCGCTGGCTGCAGTCACTCGGATATCGGACAACCCGAATCCTCGCTTGAGAATGGCGATACGCTGCTGCTTGGCCCAGTCGAGTAACTCCAGCTGTTCATCGATGATGAGTCTGGCATCCTCTCGGTCATCGATGGAGAGCCATGGCTCGGCGAAGGCGAAATCCTCCGGGCATTGGTCCTCGAATTCTTGGGTTCCCCAACCGCCATCGACATCAAAAAGTAGCCACTCTGCCAGCGACTTGAGTTCGTTGGCTTTTCTGTTCACGGGAAAGATTCCAGGATGGAGTAGTGAGTAATCAGGACCGGCGAAGAAGTGGTTGGTCAACTTTCGATCTGCTGTGGAAACTCCTCCTACCACCGCTCCAGGTCCATATGCGTAACCGCTGGGAATTCCCTGTTCCTTGCCCATGTGGCAATCGTTGCAGGTGATCCCCTCGGCTGCCGCAGGGGAATTCCGGTACTCACTGATCAGTTCGTGCACCTTGAGTCCATTGGGTGCGAAAACCTCGTGACAACTGCCACAAAAGGCCGGATCCGAAATTTCCGGAAACTTTTCGACCTCGGTGTGGATGGCTCTTCCCACATCATTGCGATCGGTGTTGACCTTGTACGTCTGTGGATCGTTGAGGATGCGACTCAATTCTTGGTTGCCGTTGGGGCCCTTGACCGAATCGAAGACATCGCCCTGGTCGATTCCCAGTCGACCGGAAATCTTGCGGTACGGCGCACTCATCCGGTGGCATGTGACGCAGGTGATCCCCTCCCTGGAAGCGGGGTGTCGGTCGAGGTTCGAGATACTGAAGGGCTCGCCCATGTCGGAGCCGACGGGAGCATGACAGCGAAGGCAGAAGTCACCATTTGTACTGCTGGTCCCCGCGTTCATGGCGTTTTGCATCGACATCATCAATGGACTCAACTGCGAGTATGCATGTTGTGACACGGACCATTCCCGGTACTGGGTCGGATGGCACAGAGCACACTCATCTGCGGATGGGAAGTTGCTCTCGGCAAACACCTTGGCGTGTGCGTCCTCCTTCGCCACTTCCGTCGCATTGGGAGAATCCTTGGGAGTTTCCTCCAGTAAATCATCGAGTAAATCATCACCGAGTAGATCATCTGCGATGGGTGGGGTCTCGGGAGGAGGATCTTGCGCGCGGATTGATGCTGTGGAATCGAAGAGGGGTAAACTCAAGCCGATCAAGAGGATGCAAGTGAGCGGTAGGGCTTGGGCGGGACGATTCCATTGAGTACGATTCCATTGAGTACGGATCCATCGAGTTTGGATCATCGGCTCCTCCTTTTTCAAAATGGGACCTAATCGATTACCTTGGTGGCATTAGCGGTTTCTTTTTAGCGATTGTCCACGAAATTCAGGCGGATAACACCCGGATCGATTGGACCGAAAAGGTAACCGATCTCGCGTCCGATTCCAGTAGGTAGATTTTCACTATAGTCTTTTCATGGTTCGCAGTAGGAAACTGTGTATCCGGGTGCTGGTCGTAATCCGCAAAAGACTAGCAGCGCGAACCGATCATCGCTGGTTGACATCGCTCGGGTCTTACTCGTCGTGAGCGAGAATCTCAGCTTGTAGTCCCACTTCTCAACGAACGAAATTGAAACCGTACTCGAACTTCCGTTTACTTTTCTTGTCGATGTCAGGAATAAGTTAGCTCATTTCTTTTTCACTGTTGGAACCGTTACCAGCGTTGATTTCTCGGCGATCACGATGGCCCCTTCGACCAATTTCTTGGCCAGTTCTCTGGGTGATAGTCTGTAATCGAACCCGACATGCATGGTCTGGAGAATCAAGTTCACGGGGACGGATTGAGAGATGAACTGCGCCTTGACTGAGTATGGCCCCGGTCCTGTCAGTAATTCTCCTGCGATACGATATGTCGCGGTTCGATACCCCAAAGGCTCGATACCTCGACGATGCTTTCGTACCCCTTTGGGGTGGCCGTAAATGTTGTTGGGTCTGGAGGCGGGTCGAATGAAGGGGATTGCTGTGATTGAATTATTGGTCGTTAGCACTTGCTCCTGCTCTCCTCCGTGCAAGTTTCTTACCAACACTTTTGATTGAAGATTGAACAGTTGTTCATCCAGTGGGATCTCGCCGTTACGAACGTAGAGGGAGAATCCATCCCTGACATCTCCGTTAGGGTCACGGTCTCCAGAGATGAAAACGAGTTCACCTTGTGAATCCTTGACTTCGACCTGAAGGACAAACAGCCTACCGATCTTATCGGCGGGTAGGTTGTGTCCGCTGGAGAGATTTTTCACGTCGAGTTCGAAGTCGATACCCCCCTTACTAGCAGAGGTGATACGGATATCGGAAAGACCGAAGCCTCGCTGCATCACCTGGACCCTCTGTTGCTTGGCCCAATCGAGTAGTTCGAGTTGTTCATCGATAATCTCACGTGCGTCGTATCGATCATCGATGGAATCCCATGCTTCGGGGAATGCGAAATTTTCCGGGCATTTGTCTTCGAACGCGTCGGTGCCCCAGCCGCTGTCTACATCGAAGAGGAGCCATTCGTAGATCGATTTGTAATCTTGGGCTCGTTTGTTGATGGGAAAAATACCCGGATGGATGAGAGAGTAGTCAGGGCCGGCAAAGAAGTGATTCGTCAACTTTCGATTGGAAGTCTTTTCTCCGCCGACCACGGCACCGGGGCCTTGTTCATAGCCGGACGAAATCCCCTGTTCCTTTCCCATGTGGCAATCGTTGCAGGAGATCCCTTGTGCCGCTGCAGGTGAGTTTCGATACTCGCTTAAAACTTCGTGTGCACGGAATCCGTTGGGGGTGAAGACCTCGTGACAACTCCCGCAGAAGGAGGGATCTTCAATCTCCGAAAACTTCACTACCTCAGCATGGATCGCGCGACCCACATCATCGCGCTTTGTATTCACCTTGTAGGTTTTTGGATCACTGAGAACGCGACTCATTTCGTCATTACCTTGGGCGCCCTTCACTGAATCGAAGATATCCCCCCGGTCTAGACCCAGTCGCCCCGCGACCTTTCGATAGGGAGCGCTCATGCGGTGGCAGACGACACAGGTGATTCCCTCTCTCGAGATGGGTTGTCGATCTAGGTTTGAGCGGCTGGTGGGTTCGCCGATGTCAGATCCGATGGGTGTATGGCAGCGAACGCAAAAGTCTCCCGTGGTGGAACTGGTGTCCTTGTTCAAGGCCGATTGCATCGACACCATTAACGGGCTCAATTGCGAGTATGCGTGCTGGGAAACGGACCATTCGCGGTATTGCTGTGGATGGCACTTGGCGCATTGGTCTGCCGATGGGAAGTGGCTCTTAGCGAAGATACTCTCGTGTGCATCACGAGAGTGGTCGACGGCGGTTGGGGGATCTGGCGTATTCTCTAAAGGCATTACGGTCTCCAGCAGATGATCGTCCAGTAGATCATCGTCTTCGACAGTAGGCACTGGAGGAGGATTTTGGGAATAAACTGGATGATGTAATCCAATGTGGTTCGCTGATGGCCCAGGAAGGATGAGGATACATGTCAGGAAAGCGATCAGTACAGAAGGCGATGGTGCCTTGCGGATCGATTTCAATGGTTCCTCCATTTCGCCTTGAAATTTGGTGTGGGTCAGCCTTGTTATTGAAAACAGCATAATTCAAGTCATCGGGAATACTGAATGATTTTCACCTTTGCTACAGGACTCAAAGCACAGGAGCAGTCAAACCGGGGGTATTTCATGAATCATCTGCTGACATTTTGCTTGTTGAGTACTTTGCCGGTGTTGGACTTATCCGCTGCTCAGCCGTCAAGACCCGACATCATCATCATCATGGCCGATGACATGGGCTGGTCTGACATCGGATGTTTCGGCGGCGAGATCGAGACACCGACTCTCGATCAACTGGCATCGAATGGTGTTCGCCTGCGTCAGTTCTACAACACGGCACGCTGTTGCCCGACTCGGGCATCGCTATTGACTGGGCTCTATGCCCATCAGGCGGGTGTCGGCCACATGGTTTCCGACCGGGGTTCGGCAGGCTATCGAGGAGAACTGTCAGCGACCACCGCAACCATCGCCGAGCACTTAAGTGCATCCGGATATAGGACCTACATGTCGGGCAAGTGGCATGTCACTGACAACCTGGGTCAGGCAAAGCAGCGGATCGAGCCGAAGAAAAGGACCAACTGGCCCATCGACCGGGGGTTTCATCACTTCTTTGGCACCATTCACGGCGGTGGTTCCTACTACGATCCCGTTTCCTTGACCCGCGGCGAACATTACCTCCCGGCTCCACAAGGGGACTACCACTACACCGATGCCATCAGCGAAGAAGCCGCAAAATTCATCGAGCAGCATGCAGACCAGAGTCCCGATGATCCGCTGTTTATGTATGTGTCGTACACCGCGCCTCACTGGCCGCTCCACGCGCGCCCCGCTGACATCGAGAGGGTTAAGGGGCGTTATCAGGATGGTTGGGATGCGATGCGAGAAGCGCGACTGAAACGTCAGCGTGACCTGGGATTGATCGATGAGGCATGGGATCTTTCGCCTCGTGATTCTCGCATCCAGAGTTGGGAACAAACTGCGGATCACCCGTGGCAGGAGAGACGGATGGAGGTCTATGCCGCCCAGGTCGAACAACTCGATCGCGGCATCGGCCGCATCGTCGCCGAACTGACGGCACAGGGTCGGCTGGAAAATACCTTGCTGCTGTTTTTGGCCGACAATGGCGGTTGCGCCGAGGAGATCACTGCGGGCTGGAAGAGCCTGACTATTCCCGAAAAGACACGGGATGGTCGTGATGTGAAAAATGGTAACAACCCAAAAATGCTGCCGGGACCGGAGGTGACCTACCAGAGCTACGGTTTGCCGTGGGCGAACGCCTCCAACACTCCCTTTCTGCTGTACAAGCATGATGTTCACGAAGGAGGGATTTCCTCGCCACTGATCGCGCACTGGCCAGCGGGATTAGAAGGCAAGGGTGTGATTCTCGATGGACCTGGTCATGTCATCGATCTGGTCTCGACCTGTCTCGATGCGGCGAAGGCGACAGCGATCACCGAACTGAAGGGAATCGTTATGCAGCCACTCGAGGGCGTCAGTTTGCTACCGGTCCTCGCGGGACAGCCGGCCACCGAACGTCCCATCTTCTGGGAACACGAGGGTCATCGAGCGGTGAGGTTGGGACGCTGGAAACTGGTCGCACGTCACAACCGACCGTGGCAACTGTTCGACATGGTGGCCGATCGCACCGAGTTCCATGACCTCGCCGGGCAGAAACCGCAGTTGGTCGAGGCCCTGAAGAGTAGTTATCAGCAGTGGGCCCAGCGTGCTCAGGTCAGACGCTGGCCGTTGAACCGATAGCCAAAGTTACCGACTCGGATTTCAGATTCGCCACGGTGCGCGCATCGGCTGACGGATCAGTCGATTGGCTTCTTCATCTCCGGGAAAAGTCTGTCCGACCGGGTCATAGTGCAACTTGCGGCCGGTCCGAATCGAGATGTTGGCCAGATTGACCAAACTACACGAACGGTGCCCGTTTGATTCGTTGAGTGCAAAGCGCTGGCGGGTTCGTACCGATTCATCGAAGTGGATCGGGCCGACCTGCGGCGGATCGGGCCGATCGTCGATGCCGTCGAGAAGATCCGCCGGTTCCGTTCGCATGCCACGGAACACCTTGCCGTTGGGTCCCTCGATATAGGGTAACCCAGCAGGATCCTTTGGCCCCCACTCCCTCGATTCGAGGATCAACTCGGTGCCATCCTGATACTTCAGCATCACCTTGCCCCACGGTCCGCAAGAATCGGGGTGCTGCGGCCACGGTGCGATGGCACTGATTTCGGTTGGAGAGGTGTGGTCCTTGTCGAGGATCCACTGCACTGGGTCGAGGTAGTGTTGGCCCATGTCGGCGAGTCCCCCGCCGTCGTAATCCCAGTAACCGCGGAACGACCCGTGGGTGCGGTGAGCGGTGTAGGGCTTGTAGGGAGCCGGTCCCAGCCACGCGTCGTAGTTGAAGTGATCGGGTACCGGTTGAGGAGCGAGTTGCGGTTTTCCGGTCCAGTACATCTTCCAGGCGAATCCGGTGTCGGGGCTGACTCGTACCCGAAGTGGACCTCCGAGGCGTCCCGATTGGACCAGTTTCTTGATGCGGCTGGCAGGGCTGCCCAGCCCGTACAATCCTCCCTCGAATCGAAACCAGGTATTGAGCCGGAACATGGCCTGGGTTTGTTCGATCTCTCGAACCACCTGGATGCCCTCATCGATGGTGCGGCTCATCGGTTTTTCGCACCAGACATCGAATCCGGCTCGTGCCGCCGCCACGCTCATCAGAGCATGCCAGTGCGGGGGAGTGCAGATATGCATCACATCGATATCGGTTCGGTCGAGCATCTGACGCCAGTCGCTGTAACCGCTGCAGTTTCCGCCGGCGTGTTTCAGACCATCTGCTAGGCGGCGGGCATCGACATCGCACAGTGCCAGGGTCGTCGCAGTTTGGCCCTCGAGGTTGGGACGGATGTGCGCGCCACTCCTGCTGATGCCACCACAACCGATGATGCCATGGGTGATGGTGTCGCTGGGAGCGATTCGGCCCGGTCCTCCGAGGACATGAGCGGGAACGATGTGAAACAGGCCGATCGCTGCTGTGGCAGTGGCACCGAGGCGTAACAGTTCACGTCGAGAAAGTTCTGACGGCTGCACCGGTTCGTCATTCGCATGGGTGGGACTCAATCCATCTCCTCCTGCTCGTATTGCTCCTCGTCTTCTTCATCGTCTTCCTCTTCAAACTCCTCGTCTTCATTTTCCCTCAGCAGGCGCTGGCAATGAACTCCCAGCAACAAGGCAGTGCCCCCTTCGAC
>JAPKAM010000160.1 GCA_028825265.1 Planctomycetota bacterium | reverse complement strand
CACCAAGAAGAGCACCAAGAAGAGCACCAAGAAGGCCACCAAGAAAAGGCGCTAGAGGACTGACTGGACCGACATCACGACTCCGGATGCCCCGTGCGTCTACGAAAGGAGGCACTCTTGGCAGGACATTCAAAGTGGGCCGGGATCAAGCACAAGAAGGCGGCCAACGATGCCAAACGTGGCAAGGTCTTCAGCAAGCTGGCCAAGTTGATCACCGTCGCCTCCAGAGATGGGGGCGGAGATGTAACACAAAATCCCCATCTAAAATTGGTCGTCGATAAGGCCAAATCCGCCAACATGCCCAACGACAATATCGACCGCGCCATCAAGAAGGGCACCGGAGAACTGGGGAATATTTCCTTCTATGAACTGGTCTATGAAGGATATGCCCCTTCCCAGGTCGCTCTCGTGATCGACATCTTGACCGACAATAAGAATCGTACAGCCAGCGAGTTACGGAAATTGTTCGACAAGAAGGGTGGCACCTTCGGCAGTCCAGGTTCAGTTTCCTGGAATTTCGAAACTCGAGGAGTGCTCGAACTTCCTGCAGGCTCCATCAGTGAAGAAGATCTGATGGACCTGGTGCTCGAGGCGGGTGCAGACGATGTGAAGGTCGAGGAAGGGCATTTACAAGTGCTCTGTGATCCGCCCTCTTTCAGCGCTGTTCAACTGGCGATATCGACTGCAAACCTGACCCCTACATTTGCTGAAGTGATCCGTCTTCCCAAGGAGACCATCACAGTCGTTGAAATGAAGAAGGTGATCAAGGTCTTGAACTTCATCGAAGAAGTCGAGGATCATGACGATGTCCAGAGGGTCAGTCACAATCTTGATCTTCCACCAGAACTACTCGACCAAATCAATTCCTGAACCCAACGAACCTGTTTGCCCTGTTGTCCAAGCGACTACTGATCCGACTGCTGGAAAAAGAAGTCCCTGAAATCCCGGATCGGGGTCCGCTCGGTGAAGGACTCATCGAGTTCATGCCAATGGCAGACTTCGTCATCACCGGGTCTCCAGCAAAGGAAGACCTTCCTGCCTACGTACAGGGTCGGGAAGTTGATCACACCACGTTTGAACTCCTGGACAAAACAGCCCAGATCTTCGACCTCACGGATGTATCCATTGATACGATCGATGAGCAGATTGAGCTCCAATTTTAGATCCTGTGCAGCCTCCGCACATTGAGCGTTTTCTACGCGGATTGGATTCTTCTCAAGGCATTCGAGTTCGGTGCGTTTCTGGATGATCCCATCCCACACCTCAACGATATCGGTCACCACTCGCTCTAGAAGAGGCATCATCTTGTTCGCAGTGTCGACGGTCACCAGACTGCTTTGTCCCTGAGTGCTACTAGTTCGGCGCATCGGACTCTCCATTTCAACCGGGTTCATGTTCAGGGGACTACTTAGCAAGCACCGTGCCCGGCGAGAAACTGCTGAAGACTCCCCCTGAAGGGTCCTGCGGTGCGATCCCGTTCCATTCTCGGTCAGGATGTCCATGGGTTAGACGAGTCCGTCGGTTGACTTCCTCCTTCATGGACTCGATAACTCCCTGACAGGGGAATGAAACCGCTTCAAAGTCTCTTCAGTCGATGAGCCCGATCGAGTCACCCAGCAACAGCAGGAGAATCGTCACTTGAGTCTGCCTAACTCAGGATCCACGCAAACCACCGGATCCCCGAAAAACCGAGTCGCCGAGCGATCCGATCGTCGCTGTCTTCCGGTGCTGGTGATGTGGATCTCCTTGATCTTCACCGGTTCCGGTTTCATCGCCCCCACAGACCTGTTTAGCCAAAGTTCGACAGAACGATCCAAGGTGATCTCGCAAATCCGACTGCAGGGACTCGATCGTCTCGGGACCGCCCAAGTGATGGCCCGAATGAAGGTGCGAGTTGGAGATCGTTGGGATCCAGCAGCCCTCGATGAGGAATATCGCCGACTCTGGACCAGTGGTGATTTCGTCACCATCGATGCGCCGCTGGTAGACCACACCGAAAATGGCGTGATCATCACCATCATGCTTCGAGAGCGGCGCCTGATACAGGATGTTCAGTTTGAAGGAGCCGAGAATCTTTCCGTCAGAACGGCCCTGAAGGATATTCGCAGTCGCAAAGATGAACTGCACGACCCGTTGCTGGTGCGAGAAGATATCGACACGATTCTCGATCTTCTGTTGAAACTGGGGCAGCCCTTCGCTCGCGTCGACAGTCGCACCGAGGATACCGCTGACGGATTACTGGTCATCTTTGAACTCGATGAAGGTCCTCAGGTTCGGATCCAGCGTGTCGATCTGCAGGGCACAGGATCGATCCCCGTCTCTGACATCTTCGGGGTCATGCAGTTACGCACACGAATCTACCTGGGCCTGGCCAGAACGGGCAAATTCGATCCACGCTCGCTCGAGGGAGATCTGGACCGAATTCGCAGCCTGTATGTCGCCAAGGGTTACTTCGATGCCGAGGTTTCATTGGGCCAACTGGATTTCCAGAATGAACTGAAGGATCTGAGGATCCTGATACTGGTCGATGAAGGTCCACGATACAGGGTCGGTGAAATCGAGTTCCAGATCACGGGATCCAGCGACGTTTCCGAGGAGCAACTACTCTCGCTCCTCCAGTTGACCTCCGGAACCGAGTGGGACGGAGAAATCGTCCAGACCGACACCGAGGCGCTGCGGGAAATCTTCAGTGATCTTGGTTACCTCGATGCAGCGGTCTCCCCCGCCCTCACGTACCCCCTAGAGGGTCAAGATGTGCTGCTTCGCTACCGGATCACCATCGGATCCAAGGTGATTGCCAGCGAGATCGAATTCCGAGGCAATGGAACCACGAGAGATGACGTCATCCGTCGCCAGCTGGAAGTGTACCCCGGCGAAGAACTGCACATGGACGCGATCCAGGACAGTTTGAGTAACCTCCACCGCTTGCAGTATTTCGATCAGGTGCGTCCACAATTCGAGGGTGGAAATGAATCGGATTCACGTCCTGTGCTCTTTGAACTGTCCGAGATGTCTACCGGCAGAGCCCTGTTTGGAGTCGGTTATTCCAGTGGTCGTGGTGCGGTCGGCAACCTGGCCATCGAAATGCGCAACTTCGACATCACCGATGTACCCGAGTCCCTGTCCGATCTTCCTGGATCCTTCACTGGAGGTGGACAACGCCTGGTTCTGGAAGCACAACCAGGAACCGAGTATTCAAGGTACCGATTGCTCTTCTCAGAACCCTTCCTGAACGGATCTCAAAACTCGTTGACGGCTTCGGCCTTCAGATCGGTGCTTCTCCGCCAGGATTACATTGAAGACCGAGATAGCATCGGCCTCACTTTGGGTCGGTTGTTCAACCGTGAAGAGAAGATTCGAGGCACTCTGGGTCTACGCCATGATCGGATTTCGGTCGACGGTGTGTCAGCTTCCGCTCCGACCGTGGTCAAGGATAGTGAAGGCGAGACGCGATACACCGCCCTGGATGTGGACCTGACGTGGAACCAACGGATTTACCGCCCAGTGATTGGAGCCGTGGACGGCTGGTACGTCGAAGGTGGCTATAGCCACATCGGAGGACCTCTCGGCGGAGATCTTGAGATCGCCAAACTCGATTTCAGTACCGGCATTTTCAAGACGACCATCCAGGATGGCGAAGATCACCGTCACGTCTTCGCCGCACGAACCAGTTTCAACTGGGCAGAACCGATCGGGACCGAAGACTCGGTGCCAGTATTCGAGCGCTTCTATCTCGGTGGGCCCCGTTCACTGCGTGGATTTGATTATCGCGGTGCGGGACCACGGGAGGATGACCGTGAAATCGGCGGCACGATTCGCCACCGAGGATCCATCGAATACACTTGGCCGCTGCTGGAAAATTCTCTTCGTGGAATCGTCTTCACTGATTTCGGGAATCTATCGGACGGGACCTCATCCTTCTCGTTCGATGAATACCGTGTCGGAGTCGGTGGAGGAGTCGTGCTCAATATTCCCATCTTCGGTCAGCCGCTCCCCATCTCCATCACCTGGACCGAAGCGGTGAAGAAGCAGGACGGAGATCGATTACAGCAGTTCTCCTTCGATCTAGGCTGGTTCCTGAACTA
>JAPKAM010000159.1 GCA_028825265.1 Planctomycetota bacterium | reverse complement strand
GGCCACCCCGCCTCACATCGTCATCCAGGTCCCGTCTCGCAAAACTGGCGAGCGGATTCTCTGGTGGGTAGTAGCGATCGCCCGATTTCTTGCCCAGGATGAGTCTCCTCTGCACGAATAGGAGTCTCTCATGTCTCGTTCTCGACATTCTCTGACGATTCTTGCGCTGTTCATCTCCGCATCGTCGCTATTCTTCTCTGGCTGTCAGACGACCGATGACCGCACCGAGATCGTCTCCAACGCCTCGACTCCGGTTCAGATGCTGGAGGTGCCGGTGGGAAGTTACATCGACCTCGATCTGCCATTTCCCCCGCGTCACAACTGGTGGGTCGTGGAATCGGGGGATCGGCCCTACCTGCAGTCGAAGGTGGACCGCTCGAGAGGCCGCATCCGGTTGTGGGCGATGAAGCCTGGCAAAACGGAAGTGGTGTGTGCCCTGCGCAACTACGCGAGGGTGATCCGCAAGGTGGTCGTGGGTGTGGAGGTGAAGCCCTGATGCGCTACAGGATCTGGTTTCAGCCACTTTGCCTCGTCTTCGGTGTGCTGCTGTTTTGTCGCCTGGCGACGGCGGGAGACTTCGAACCGCTCTTTGATGGAACCACCCTGACCGGTTGGCACACCACCCCGGGTGGCCGCTGGCAGGTCGAGGATGGCAAGATTGTGGGGCGCAGCCCCGCGTCTGAAAAACGGCATGGTCTGCTGGTCTCTGATCGTTCCTTCCAGGATTTCGAGGCGCGCGCTCGCTTCCGCGTTGTGTCAGGAGATAGCGGCTTTTACTTTCGGATCGCCATCCAGCAGGGCCAGAGCGTCGCGGCAAAAGGGTTTCAGGTCGAGATCGACTCCAGCGCCGAGACCGGTGGACTCTATGAAACCGGCGGTCGCGGCTGGGTGACGAAACCGGATGCGACCCGGATGCGGGAGGTGTACCGCCCGGGAGAATGGTCATCGCTGCATCTGGTGGCTCGTGGCCGTTTCATCGAGGTGCGCATCAATGGGGTCCGTACCGCTCGGCTCCAGCGCGACAAGGGCCGCCTCGAGGGGCCGATCGCCTTGCAGTTACACGGTGGCATGGAGATGCATGTCGAGTGGCAGCAGATCGAGGTGCGAGAACTAAAAAAGGGCGATCCGGTGCCCGGTCGCCAGCTCAACGTGGTGTGGATCCTGGCCGAGGACATCGGTCCCGATCTGTCCTGCTACGGTTGTGCGGCGGTGAAGACGCCAAATCTCGATCAACTGGCGACCGATGGAACCCGTTTCTTGCGTGCCTTCTGCACCTCACCCGTCTGTTCGCCGTCGCGCTCGGCGATGATCACCGGTCGGCACCAGTCATCCATCGGTGCCCATCAACATCGAACCCGACCTCGCCAGGATTTGCCGCAAGGAGTCGAGACGCTGCCCCAGTTGCTGCGCAAGGCTGGCTGGTACTGTGTCAACGGCTGTGGTTACTCGGCCAAGACGGACTTCAACTTCAACAGCGAGCCAGGATTGTTCGATGGCAAGGACTGGTCGGGCCGCACCGAGGGACAGCCCTTCTTCGCCCAGATCACCATCGGCAACACCCACCGCTCCTGGAAGGGCGATCCGCAAAACCCGGTCGATCCTGCGAAGGTCGAGATTCCGCCCTATTACCCCGATGAGCCGTTGGTACGCGCCGATTGGGCCCGTGGTCTCGGTGAGATCCAGGTGATGGACCGCAAGGTCGGCCTCATCCTCGCGCGCCTCGAGGATGAGGGCCTCGCCGATGACACGGTGGTCTTCTTCATCGGTGATAACGGTCGCTGCCATCCGCGCGGCAAACAGTTTCTCTACGACGGCGGTGTCCACGTGCCGCTCATCATCCGCTGGCCCGGCACCATCGGCCCCACCACGGTACGCGCCGAATTGGTCTCGACCATCGACATCAGCACCACCATCCTGGAGATCGCCGGCATTGCCGTGCCCGATGGGATGCAAGGGCGTTCGCTGCTCGATGCGACGACGCCGGCTCGACCTGCGGTGTTCGCCTCGCGCGGCAAGATGGATGACACCCACGACGCCATGACGATGATGCGAACCACTACCCACAAGTACATTCTCAACCGCATGCCGGAGCGTCCGTGGTGTCAGTTCAATCACTACAAGGAGCAGCATTATCCGGTGCTGGCGCTGCTGCAACTGCGGGCGCTGGAGGGCCAGCTGACGCCAGAGCAGGCTCACTTTGTCGCCACCTCGAAACCGAAGGAAGAGTTGTACGATCTGCGCAACGATCCCCATGAGGTCAACAATCTGGCCACCGATCCGCATCAGGCCGATTTACTGATGGCGATGCGCAGTGCCACCGGTCAGTTCTCGAAGCGTGTCGGCGATGAGGATCCAGACGTTGGGTGGCGTAGCGGCGGCTGGCCCGCCACCTATCCGACTCGCTCCATCGATGAATGGCGCAAGATCGTCGAGGGGTGGGATGCCCATCTGATGGAAGGGGCGGCTCGACCGAAAATACCCGCTCTCGCCGATACGCCTCGCGACCAGCAGTTACAGATCAGCGAGTACGTACGCGAGGTGTTCCAGGACCGAGATGGTGTCTTCTGGTTCGGCACCAATGGGGATGGGGTCTGCCGCTACGATGCGAAGTCACTGCCGCTACCCCCCTTGTCCTACCTCAGCGTGGAGCAAGGATTCGGTGGCCAGGCGGTGCGCGGCATCGTACAGCACCCGGATGGTGCCATCTGGTTCGCCACCGATGGCGGAGTCAGTCGCTTCGAGGATGGCAAGTTCACCAACTACACGGAGGATCACGGTCTCAGCGATAACCAGGTGTGGAGCTTGATGTGCGACAGCGCTGGCACCATCTGGGCCGGCACGCACGGCGGCGTCTGTCGTTTCGACGGCGAGTCCTTCGTCCCCTTCCCGCTTCCGAGGGTCGAGATCGAGAACCCCGAGTCCCGCTTCTCGCCGCTGGTGTCGTTTGCCATCTTCGAGGACCCGACCGGCAATATCTGGTTTGGTACCGACGGTGAGGGAGTGCACCGGTACGACGGCGAATCCTTCACCAGCTACACGATGAAGGAAGGCCTCGCAGGAAATGTCGTGCGATGCATCGAGGGAGATCGTCATGGAGGTATCTGGATCGGCACCAATGGCGGTGGTGCCAGTCGCTACGACGGCCAGAAGTTTCGCACATTCACATCCAGGGATGGGCTCAGCAACGACCGCGTCTATGAAATCCTCGAGGACAGCCGCGGCGACCTGTGGTTCTCGACCCTCGGCGCTGGTATCTGTCGCTACGACGGCACCTCATTCACTGCCTTCGGAGTGGATCAAGGCCTGAAAAACCTTCATCCTCTCGCCGGCAATCCAGCCAATATCCATGTCCAGGAATTCTTCGAGGACAGCGACGGAATTCTCTGGCTCGGCTGTTCCGGCGGTCTGTTTCGAATGGACGGCGAGTCCTTCATCCACGTGACCCGCAACGGGCCGTGGCCGGCACCCTCGACCGCTCGGGCTTCCAACCCGATGGCGAGCTTCGCACGGATGGTACCGGGGCAGTGGCAGGTGACTTATCAGAGCGGCACCAGCATGTTCGATCGCTGGATCTGGGGTCCCGGCCAGCACTCGATGCGCGTAGAGACCGATGGTTCCGGTGCGGCCGGCGAGCCGTGGCGCGCGCTGCAGCTCTTCTACTGGCATCCGGGTCGCCAGCAGGTGTGCCTGCTGGGACTGAGTCCTTTCGCCAGGGGTGTGAGTGAGGGCACGATGCGATTCGAAGGCGAGATTGCCGACGCCGTCTTCGACCTCTACCAGACACCCGGTCTCCGGAAGATGAGCCTTCATTGGGACTTCGACGGTCGAGACCGATACTTCGAGACGCTGCTGGAGGCGAGCGGCTCCTCCGAGTATTCGCTGCTCAACGGACCTCTCGAATACAACCGCATCCGGACCCTCACCCCCTCGGCGGAGCGCACCGATGTAGAGGCACCGAAACCATCGAAGCAGATGGAGGCGCTCGAGGCGCTCGTCGGCCACACCTGGCAAACAAAGGGCGGGTGGACCGGCGGAGATGCCTTCCATCTCCAGACCACTTTCGAGTGGATCCCGTACGCCGACTACATCCACGGCCGCACTTT
>JAPKAM010000158.1 GCA_028825265.1 Planctomycetota bacterium | reverse complement strand
GTCCGATGAGTTCAATCTTCTACCGCGTCTGGGTTTCGACCTGCAGCATCCTTCTGCTCGGATTCCAATTCACCACCCTCTCGCTGATCCAAGGCAGTACCGTTGCCGACGAAGCGCAACAGTCGAAGCCCGCGCGAGCGGTATTTGTCGATGGACAGGCACAGATCGTTGCCGCATTCAAGGATGCTGAGCAGTGGATCCAGCACGATCTGTGGGTGGAGACCTCCTTTGACACCGATGGCGATGGAAAACTGGACCGTATGCATGTCGATGTCACGCGACAGCGACAGACCGAAACGGAGGGTCTCAAGGTTCCGGTGATCTACGAGTCCAGTCCGTATTTTTCTGGCACCGGTGCCAACGACAAGAAGTACTCCTGGGACCCTCGTCACGCAGTGGGTACCAAGCCTCCGATGCACGAGTCACCGCCTCCGATGGACTATCAGAGCGAGCGACCCCTGATGTCGACGAGTCAGATCGAGCGCTGGGTGCCGAGGGGCTTCGCCGTGGTCCACTCGGCATCCCCAGGTACCGGTTTGTCGCAAGGCTGTCCGACCGTCGGTGGAGACAACGAGTCGCTCGGGCCCAAGGCAGTCATCGACTGGCTTAACGGTCGTGCCAACGGTTTCACCAGCGCGTATGGCGACCAATCGGTGACGGCTTCCTGGTCTACGGGGAAGGTGGGAATGACCGGTACATCCTACGATGGCACCATCCCGCTGGCGGCTGCAACCACCGGTGTGAAGGGGTTGGAAGTGATCATACCGATCGCACCCAACACCTCTTATTACCATTACTACCGTTCCCATGGTCTGGTGCGTCATCCGGGTGGATACATCGGTGAGGACATCGATGTTCTGTACGACTGGATCAATAGCGGTGATCCCGAGCGACGTGAGTTCTGCGATTGCAATGTGCGAGACGAGGAGATGATGGAGGGCTTCGACCGGCTCACCGGCGATTACAACGAGTTCTGGGCCGGACGTGATTACATTCATGATCTCAAGCCGATGCGAGCTGCGATGTTGATGGCCCATGGCTTCAATGACTGGAATGTGATGCCAGAGCATAGCTGGCGAATCTACCAGGCGGTTCGTGCCAAGGGGCTTGCCGCGCAGATCTATTACCACCAGGGTGGCCACGGTGGTGAGCCGCCGCTGCCGATGATGAATCGCTGGTTCAGCCATTATCTCTACGGGGTGAAAAACGGGGTCCCGAAGGGCCCCAAGGCGTGGATCGTACGAGAAGATGATGATCGTAACGAGCCCACACCCTACGCAGACTTTCCCAATCCTAAGGCCCGCCGCGTCACTCTCCATCCGAGGCCCGGTTCCGGTGGTGCTGGAACGCTGGCCCTCTCAAGACGAGGCGAGCAGGGAATCGCGACTCTCATCGATGACGTCTCTCACAGTGGCGAGAAACTCGCACGCGCGGAGCAGTCTGAGCATCGGTTGCTCTTCAAGATGCCTGAGTTGACGAAACCGTTGCATCTATCGGGAAGTGCACGACTCAACATTCAACTCGCTAGCAGCCAACCGGCGGCAAATCTATCGGTCTGGCTGGTTTCCCTGCCGTGGGATGCCTCGAGTGAGAAGATCACCAGCAACATCATCACTCGCGGCTGGGCGGATCCGCAGAATCATCAGTCATTGACCCAAAGCGAACCGCTCGAACCGGGCAAATACTATCGATTGAGTTTCGAGTTACAGCCGGATGATCAGATCATTCCGGCGGGTCAGAGTCTCGGATTGATGATCTTCTCGAGCGACCGAGAATTCACGCTATGGCCCGAAGCGGGTACCGAGTTGAGTGTCGATCTCGATGCCACCTCGCTCGAACTGCCCATCGTCGGTGGCAAGTCCGCACTTAGGAAAGCGGTCCAGCCAGTGCGGAGAAGGGTTTATCTGAATCGATCTGAAGACCTCTCCGATCCCGCCTGCGAGTGGAACGAAGCGGATCCCGTGTGGGCACCGCTGTAACCGGCCAGGTTTCGGCTCTGTGATCGGGCTCCCTGACGCACGCGGTCAAGGAGAAGCACCAAATGCGAGGGTCGATCTCGACAACTCTCCGACGGCTTGCCATAGCGGCACACAAGGGGAGATCCAACGACGGGCGAAAGCCGAAGCCATGGTTGCCACCGCCTCCGGGCGCGATCCCGGATCCGCAGGTGAGGCGTTTGGCCGACCGCGCGGCGCTGGCGTCACCGCCAAAGTTACCGCCACGGGCTAAACGCTCCCCGGAGTTGCCCGGTCGCACTCCGGTACCCTTCTCAACGGCTACTTCATAGCCGAAGTAGTAGTCACGGCACCACTCGTTCAAGTTCCCGTGGACATCGAACAGGCCGAACGAGTTGCAGGCGAACCTCCCGACCTCAGCGGTGTGGTTTCCATAGCCGTCGCTCCAGGGTTCCGTGATGCCCGCCATCTCGGTCCATTCCTTCGAGCACTCCGCACTGCCAAGGTTCCCGAACCGGACCAAGTCGCTCTTCTCGGCTCCCATCGCCCAAGCGGATGTCGTCCCTCCGCGGCACATATACTCCCATTGTGCTTCGGTCGGGAAAGTCAGGAGCGCTTCGCGGCACCAGAGTTCCACGTCCACCGGACCTATCCCAGCGACTGGGAGCTGAGGCGATCCGTCAAACGAGCCGCTGTTCAGGTCTGCCGCGCCAGCGACCCTAGCCCAGGCATCTTGTGTGCACTCCGTTCGTGCAATTAGAAATGGGTCCAGTGTCACCCAGTGCCTGAGCTCATCTTCTCGGCGATTCGCCTCGCCCTTCGGCGATCCCATCTGGAACCTTCCGCCCGGCAACAGCACGAACTCGAGGCCCGTCTTGCCGTGCAACCAGATCGACATCCAGTGCGACACGCCGCCTGCGGAGAAACGCTCGACCCGCCGGTAGGTGAACCCGGAGAGCTCCTGCGGCCAGTGTGCCTTCGCTGCGCGAGCAAGAGCCTCAACAGCAGGCTGGTCCAGCTTCGCATAGGTAGAACGTTCTTTCAGTGCATCCATCCCCGATGCTACCGAGTGATCCTCTGCCGAATGTGTGATCGTGGGGTTGCATGAGACGACCAGCAATAGCGCGAGAAGCAGGGGGTGAGTTCGTGTCATGACAAAGATCTCCCGTGTCATTGTGCTGCGAGGGCGAAAGTCGCAGCTGTCTTGCCTGGCCTGTTGTTCACGGTCGCCTTCGCTCCCGTTTGCTCGCCAACGGAAAGTGATTCGGCGGATCGGTCTGAATGCTGGCTCTGGCTCACTTCCCCACCGGCGGGATCTTCGCCTCTTCCATCCACAGCGACAGATGCCCGCTCTGGCGAAAAACGATGTCTCCACGAGGGGAGGTCGTGGATGACGTCCGCTACGACTGCTTCTTTTCCCTCTTCAGCTTCTTTTTCTCCTTCGGAGTCAGGACGGACTTCTTCTGTGCCTCGCGCTTCTTATCCTTGTTGCCCTTATTGGCCATGACTGCTGCTCCTTCGATCTAGATGGTCACCGACTTCGAACTCATGAAGCACCATCCTACTCGCTAGCCCTCCGCAGATCACGAGGTTCTAGCGCGGATCCGTCGCTCCGCGACGTCGACCTGTCCACCCCTGGCGGTGGTGAGGGCAGCGACAGCCAGTTTAGGCAAAGGAGCTCCAGTTGCAGATAAATGGGCTCACAAATACGATTGCGATGGCATGACTTCGGTTCTGTTCAGACCCAAGGCCAACGTCCGTACTGGCAAGCGTTTCTGGGTTCGCGTCGAAGGGGTCTCCGGAGAGGATGGCGAGGGCGACCTGAAGTCCATCGTCGAGTTCTTCAACCGCTAAGGAATCTACGGAGGCGATCCCTGCTACTACATCGCACTGGTACTCGGACTTGATTCGATCTAGCGGAATCGAATGGATCAGGAGAAGCAGATGTAATCCATCCTTGAGGCGGAGAGGGTTCGGGATTAAGGTTGCCTCAGGGGCTACCCCGCCCGGTCAGAAAATGCGAGTCACTGCTTGAACGCGCTATGCGCGGTGATGTAGGAGTAGGTATGGAACCTGACACCGTCGCTGTCCGCGTCGACAATTTCACAAAGGTCTACGATCAGCGAACCGCCGTCGACCGGCTCAGTTTCGACGTTCAGCGAGGCGAGATCC
>JAPKAM010000058.1 GCA_028825265.1 Planctomycetota bacterium | reverse complement strand
CTGGCGGCTTCTGTAGCGCCGCAGTCTCCACATCTTCCACATCCTGAAGAGTGGCTTCAGCGGCGGCCAGGAGCGGCGGCCGCACCTCGATCAATTCGGGCAGTGGCTCGGACAGTGGCTCGAAAACCAGTTCCAACGCGGTCGGCTCCACTGCCGTTTCACTCACCGATTCGGTCGTTTCGACGGGCATCTGAATCGTCACCGGCTGGGGAGTCTGGATGGAAGGGCGCGGCTCCCACCGAATGGTGGGGACCGGAGCGCTCTGGCGGGGCCGCGTCGGCGGCTGGGGAATCGAGATTCCCATCCCCGACAACACTACCGCCATCACACCATGGAGGGTGATCGAGGTGAGCAGTGGCCAACTTCGGAAGAGTATTCGAGGCATCAGAATCGAGTCTCCATCCCGGTCACGATGCTCACTCCTGCCTCATTACTGCCAGATCCGTGAAGTCGATAATCGACATCTCCTAAATTCGTCAGCCCCACAAACAGATGAGTCCGGGAAGTGGCTTGCCAGCGTCCCTGGAAGTCGACCACTGCATATCCTGGAGTCCCTCCCGGAGGTATCCGCTGGACATCTGCCAGGTCCCGCAACGACAGACGGTGCTGTTTCCCGGCGATGGTGATGGCTCCCTCCAGAGTGACATCATCGGTCGGAAGGTAGCGCAGCGCAATCCTCACCATGGCCGGAGCCAGACGAGAGAGCGGTTGTACCTGCTGGATCCCCGGGGCCACCGGCGTCTCCACGGATCCGGTGATCCACGAGCATGAGAAGTGCCCCCGCCACTGCTCGGTGAAATCACGCTTCATTCTCAAGTCGAATCCGCTAGCGCTGCCAGCACCGGCATTTTCCTTGGTGACGATCTCATTTCCTTCAGGATCGAGATCGCCGGTAGGAAAACGCACCACCAGTGAATCTAGCCAACTGTGCCACAACACCCCTTCGATGGCCCACTCTTCCCTCGAGTAATCAAATCCGAACTCTGCCGACAGATAGTGTTCCGGATCGAGCCCTGGTGTCGGAATCTCGGTTTCGCCACCGGCTGCGATATCGAATCGAGTCAAGTCTGACAGATTGGGTGCGCGGAACGCCTGGGACAGCCCGCCGTGCAGTTGCAGCCGATCCGAGTACTGATGGACTGCGTGAGCCGTTCCCACGACCGCGGACCAGCGATCCTCGATCGACCCGATCACCTCTGAATCGAGCGGATCGGGATCGACCACAGCGGCCTTCACTTCGGCACTGGCCCATCGTCCCCCGATAACCAGACGAGTCGAATCATCGAGGGGTATGGTGTCCTGCAGATAGATTCCAAATCGATCGTAGCGAGAATCATCCGCCACTGCTCCTCGGGTGGCGACCGACGACAGCGATCCATCGAGCGCGTACTCACTGCGATACGAATCGACTCGATCGCGATAGAATTCCACTCCGCTACGGATCTCCCCCCAGGGAGATTCACCATTCCAGTGGTAGGTGATTCCGAGTGTCTCATCGGAGAGTCCCTGAACCTTCCGAAGACCACTGGCTCGAACTCGATCCTCCTCTTCGGAGATCCGATGTCTGGAAAGAGACCACTGCGACTGGGATCCGTCATCGTGACGCCAGATGAAGCGGCTATACATCAGTTCTCGCTCGCCGTCGATGTCTCGCTTCAGGTCGCTGCCATGAGTCAGACCATTCCACTGACTGCCGTAAATAGTCGAGTGTGTGCGAGGGACATCGGGCTGTCGATGGTGCTGGATCCCAATCACCAGATCGAGGTCATCATGGATCTCGTGGGTGAGAGAGAGATCGCCACTCCACTCACGGTATCCGGTGTTTAGTTGAAGACCTTCGGTTCGACCCGCGACATAATCACCGTGATCCTTGAAACTGGCCCCGAATCGAATTGCAGTCTTTTCTCGGATGATGATCCGATCGATCCTGCTGACCGAAGAATCCTCCGCGCTAGCAAATCTCTGGGTCACGAGGGTCTGATCTTGCTCGCGAGAGGAGGGTTCGACGCTGTGCCCTTCCAACAAGATCGTACCGCCGGCGGCATCACTTCCGTACAGCACTGAACCGGGTCCAAAAATCACCTCGGTACCGGCCAGAGCCAGTGGATCGACCAGGCCCAGGTATTGATTCGGCCCCGATCGATAGATGGCATTGTTGAGACGAACACCATCGACCAGAACCAGCGTGCGAAATCCTGTCATACCACGGAGGTAGGGAGAAAACTGTCCGTGGGCGGTCTTCTGCAGGTGAATACCGGGTACCTGATCGAGAACATCTGCGAGAGTTCGAAGCGCCACTGGCGAGAGGTGCTGGCGATCGAACAGTTGAAGACCATCCCTGGAAGACTCATCGACATCCAACGGACGGGCACTGATGATGATCTCGCCGAGGCGAATCCTCTCGGCATCATCGGCTGGAATCGGATCCTGCCCCGCGACCAACAGTGGTATCAGTATCAAGAACTTAAACACTGCTACCGCCAGATCCTATCCTATGAGATCGCCAGATTCTGGAATCGAACTCGAGTCTCATCCTGAACTCGCCCCGGTTCGCTCGAGAATTCGCTCCACGATGGCCACGTGATGACGACTGTGCACCAAGGCAAAACGCAACCATTGCCTCGCCCCCATCTCTCCCACCGCAAAGTGCCGAAGGACCTGTCCCGAAGAGTCGATGCGGGAATAGTCCCCGATCAGGTCTTCACACATGAGGTGGACCTTGAGTCTCAAAGTCTCCAGTTCCACGGCACTGCGTCCCGCAGTCGGTTGCGCGTAGGCGGGGGCCTGTGCCGCTCCTAAGGGGATCTGCCCGAGTTCTAACACCATCTTCCCTGCCGCATTGAGTCCACTGGAGGGTGGTTGGCCCCGTCCTAGACGGAGAATCTTGATCGCCTTCAGGTTCAACATCGTAACGGTGATCAGGTGATCGAGTTGCTCACTCACCGACCAGCGTGAAATTGGAAGGCTGCAGGCGGCGAGGCGATTCTCATCGGTGGTCCACTTCGCCAGTTTTTGCAATTCTTCGATCAGCCGATCGAGGTCCGCTGGGTCGGTCCCGAACTCGAGATCCATCGCAGCTTCTTTCCAATACAATGGGAGCCAATATAATGAGATCCAATATAATGGGAGCCGACGGAATCGCTTCCGTCGGCTCCCCTGGATTCAAATTCAATCGCCTCTAGAAGCCGGACAAGATCGTATCATCACCGGTCACTCCGGGTGACCCAGGCATCTGAGCCACTCCAGTGGTGGTGACGGAGATCCCGTTCCCCCCGGCACCAGTGGTCACCTGTTGAGAGAAAGTAAAACCGTTGAGGAGTCGCACCTGATCGCCATTTTCGTCGACCAGTACCAGCCACGCACGAACCTGGAATCGATCCCCGATGGTCGACACGCTGCCGAGCCATGGGCCGACATTGTAGGCGAGGGAGGATTGCATCGCTGGATCTCCGACGCAGGCATCGATTCCAGCGGGACTCGGAGCTCCTTGATTGTTGGTGTACTCCCGGACACAGTGAAAATCGACCGCGGACTCGTTCTGATCCGCAGCAAAGTCGCCCGGAGGTGCTTGGACTTCATTCCACAGCCACGGCTTGTCATCGGCGTAAATTCCGTTGTTGGCAAAAGCCGCGGACTGACCCGTTCCACCACTGGGTGGATCGATCCTCGGAACCGTCAGTAAGGCTCCAGTGGCTGCGAGGTCGTTGCTGACCGCCAGTTCCGGATCATCGTCTGTGGTGACGAGCTGATACCAGTTGAAGTGATGACCGCCGAGTGCAGCCGCTGCGGCCGCGAGGGTGCCGGCATCTCCGACCGTCTCGAAGGACGCTTCGATGGGGCTATCGGGGTCACCCGTCTCGTCGAGGGTGATTCTGCCAAGCCTGGTTTCGCCCGACATCACCGCAATCTCCTGATCGGTTTCATCGAGGGAGAGGTCGGTCGGATCGACCAGGAAACTGGCACTCTGGATGTTTCGTAGTTTCCCTGAGAACAGCGCCCAGCCGACTCCCTCCGATTGCATCAGAGCCCCCACGGTGGCCGTGGGATCTGCAAAGGAACCGTGATTCCCTGAGATGTAATTACTCGCCCCCCCGGTGTGGAAATTAGGAGGGAAGTTCTTGATTCCAACCTGATTGTGAATCGGCAGCGAACCGATCCGCATCATCGGAAAGGAACCACCGAGGTGACTGGATTCGATGGCACCGGTGTAATACTTGGTCACACACTCGGCGTCCTCGAAAACTCCATTGACGATGTTGTCGATGCGACCATCCACACAAGTGGGATCTCCATTGGGAATCAAGGAGACATCGACTCCGACCATCTGACCGTAGAGGCCATTCCCCAGACTGTTGGTACTGACCACAGTATCGGGAAGATCGAATCCAAACATTCCTCCGGAAGGCCTGCCTCCCTTGATGACTCCCATGTGAATCGCTGAATTCGCTGCGGCCCTACGAATGTGGACCACCGGATCGATACCGTCTGCGATGGCGGAGATGACATTGAGGGCCTGTTCTGCACGAGTCGATCCTTGTACTAGGCCTTCACCGGCAAAGAAGTCCATCAACCGTGGATTGTAGACTGGAGAGTTCTCCAGCATCTTCGCCACTCCACCACCGGTGACATTCAGTTCGGCGGTGGTGACGCGGCCCGGCGGCATGGCACTGAGAAAGGTGGTTCCGATCAGTCCACCGAGAGACATTCCAACGTAATGGACCTCATCGGTGAAATCGGCTCCCGCAATCCCGGTCAGTGGATCTCCATCGAAATCCCAAAAGGGTAGCGTCTCGGTCAACATCGCCAGGTCACAGACCGCCTGCATCCAGACCGATCGAGAACTGATCAGACTGGGAAAGTTGAGGAAGTACTGCCCACTCGAATCGGGAACCCCGTCTCCCACCAGATATCCGTCTTTATCCAGGTCGGGGATTCCATCCATGTTGGCGTCGATGGGGCTGCCCGAGTTATTTCCGAGGCGGTCAATCCCCAGTGTTCTTTCTTCACCCGCTTGTCCCGGGGCCGAGGATCCATGACCCGCCCAGTATGGATTTCCATCGGTGGTGCCGTGAAGTGGTGCGTCCATCGAGACCACTGCAAAACCAGCAGAACAGAGCAGTACCGAGAAGGCGGCTCCATCAAAACGACTGCGAGTGATGCCATGCTGGAAGATCACCACCGGCCATGGGCCAGCCACGTGGTTGGGGGTCATCACCAGTACCGGGACTTCATGACTCCCCTGAGTGAGCGCTGTCGGTGAATAGCGTGTCGGAAAGGAAGGGTTGGGACTCGCAGATGGCGACTGGTAGACCACGTTCCCGTCCATCCAGTAACCAGTCACCGCATCTTCCCAGCCGGCCGGCCCCGATGAGTCTCCCGGGTAATAGGTCGGCAAGGTGATGGTCGCCTGGGCCAGATTGGCATTGTAGTTGGTTCCGATATCGACTCCGACCGCGAGCAGGAAGTCGTGGACGTTGTCCAGTCCGGGGATCGCAACACCGGGCGTGGTGGCCGCCGGCGCCAGGGCGGTGGTGGCGGCCACTCCCGCATCCAGTACATCGGTGACACTCTGGCAGGTGAAGTAATTGGTCACCACAACGCTATCTGGATTCACTGCTGCCTGAGTGTCGAGCAGATCGAGACTATTCTGAACCGCGGCCCCGATCGCATTGGCAAATCCATCGGTGGCGACACTGCCCGTATTCTCAGTAATGCCAGCAGCCATGCGGCTGTACTGGTCTGACCGGATCACCGGATTCCCGCGAAAATCTCGGACTCCGTTGGTCACCATGACGAGGATTCCTCGCGAGAGTCCGCCGAGAGAAACATTGTCGGAAGCGGGCCACGGCACCTTTGGTTTGACCAGGATCTGGAACTGGACACTCTTGGTCAGCGTTGTCGCGTAATCGACATCCGCTTGTAACTCCCGGATGATTCCCGGAGCCCCGGCAGAGGGACCGACCGGAAGAGAAATCGGCAGACCGATGGCAGCCACGGCCGCGCTCGGCGGCAAGATCGAGATCTCAAAGACCCGCACCGTCTCCCCAGCAATGACACTATTGGGATCGATGTTGTGAGAGAAATCGATCTGCATCGGCATGGTGTTGGAGAATCCATCGAGGAATCCCTGAGCCACCAGCACATCACCGGTATCGTAGGGATCCGTAGCGCTGGGAATGATGGGCGTATTGGTGATCGAGGCACCCGGGGCCCCACCGGCCATCAACGCTCCCTCGTTGAGCCCTGCATAAGTGATAAACAGGTCCGAGGGAAAGGGTACCGAAAAGGCTCCGGTAGAGAACTCCGCCTCGGTCGGCGGAGGGGTGAACTTGCTGTTGTTACAACCAGCGGCACTGACCACCAGCATCAGGGCAAAGGTAACCATCGCAATTCGGCTCATGAAGATCCTCCTGATATGTTTCGTTTGTTTCGTATGTTTCGTTTGTTTCGAATCGGTCCAGATCTACTCGAGTCTCGAACTTTCACCGAACTCTCATCGAAGGCCCAATAGGCCCACAAGCGACCGATGGAATCCGCAAGATTCGTCCTCTTCACCGGATGCCGATCCGTTCGACGGATCGGCACAACGACACGAGTCGCCGACCCGTAGACCTATACTGCCGGAAACTCCCTTCATGGTCTACGAGACCCCCGCCTGGATGTCAATCGTGGAGCCCCCGATTGACCTGATTCCAGCGCTTCAGAAGGTCTCCCTGAAGTCGTGCCATCTGCTCCGCTTGCGCTGGTTGCTGGTCATCATGCCCCAGCAGGTGGAGCAAGCCGTGGATCACGTAAAGGTGGGTCTCCTCCAGAGGGCCGAGATGATGCTCTGGGGCCTGGCGGATGGCGGTCTCGGTGGAAATCACGATCTCCCCATCGAGTTGGCCCGAGCGCCGTTCTTCGAGCGGAAATGTGATGACATCGGTGACGCTGGAATCGTCCATGAACTTCTGATGAAGGTGGGATATCTCCTCATCTCCAACGAAGCAGAGACCGACACGGCCTCGATGATTCTGATCGTTGAGAACGAATTGAACCAGTCCGATGAGCTGATCGTGATCGAGATCGACCATTTGCTGGAGATCCTCGATCTCCACCTCGATCTCTGATGGCGCTTCAGGACTCATGAACGGCGCGTCGCGACCGTCGAATCGGGAGAGGTTGGATTCTTCTTTTTCGTCGAAGAAGCACTGACCACTTCATCTTCCCCTGGATACTTGACCCGGTGGTGATGAATCGCCGACAGCACCCGCACGAAGGCATCCTCGATGCGATGCAGATCGCTCATCGTCAACTCGCATTCATCCAGTTGCTCCTCTTGGGATCGGGCCTGGATGATGTTCTTGATGTGCTGACGAACCCGCGTCGGAGTCGGGTCGGAAAGGGTTCTTGAGGATGCCTCGACCCCATCGGCCAGCATCAGGATTCCCGCCTCACGAAAGGTCGGCTTGGGACCCGGATAACGGAAGACCTCGCGGGTTCGATCCGCTTCCTTCTCATCGACCTGCTGGGCCTTCTTCTGGAAGAAAAACTCCACCACCGAAGTCCCGTGGTGCATCGGAATCATGTCCACGATCGGGGTCGGGAGATGTTCCTCCTCGGCGATCTTCATTCCGTCCTTGACGTGAGCGATGATGATGAGCCTCGACATCTCGGGAGACAGGCGGTCGTGAATGTTGTCCCCCCCCTGCATGTTCTCGATGAAGTAGCCCGGTTTCATCATCTTGCCGATGTCGTGGTAAAGAGCCCCGACTCGACAGAGCAACCCATTGGCTCCGATCGAATTCGCGGCCTCCTCCGCCAGTTGACCGACCATCAGGGAGTGTTGAAAGGATCCCGGAGCCAGCAGCGAGAACTCGTTGAGGAGCGGTCGGTGAGTATCGGAGAGTTCCATCAGGCGGATTTCGGTCAGTACGTCAAACCACTTCTCGAGGAACGGCAGCGCGCTGGTGATGAGAACTCCTGCGGCGACTCCATTGATCAGTCCCCACATCGCATCATGCAGCCAGACTCTGGTGGTAATATTCTCCAAGGTGAGCTGCTGAAATTCCGCCGTTTGCAACAGCAGCGTCGCCACTGCCATCGTCAAACCGGAGAGAAAGCCGACGGTGAGTATCCGAGTCCTGGATCGGACCCGCTGAACTCCCTGGATGGCCACTAGACCACCGAAGAACATCGCCACAGCCATCACCACCGGCTGTGCCGCAACAGTGGCATCGGGCCGCTCGGAGGCCATCAGCGCTGTCAGCGCAATCGCCACCATCGAGACCAAAATCGCCCTGGAGATGGGAAGCAGAAAGCCCAGAATCATTCCCAGCAGCGGCATCGGTAACAGCATCATCGAGACATCCGGTTGCTGCAAGATGACCCAGTTCGCCAGCAAGAAACCGTTGATCAGCAGGAAGCAACGCCCGATCTGCAAGGGAGTCTTGTGACGATGCACTCGCTGGGCGCGCAACATCAGTAGCGCGCCAGCGTGAATCAGCAGCACTGCGGCGAGCAGTTCTCCCCAGTGCCACGGGTCGCTTACGGCGGAGAACTCGGTATCAAACCTTGTCCAGCCGACCAGAAAAGTCGCAGTGACCACCTGGAGCGCCAGCACCAGAAAAACGTAGAGCCTCTTGGACGACAGTTCATCCGCCGCGATCTGCCCCGATCGCGTGGTCCTCCGGCTAAATAAGAGTCTTTGCCAGGTCTTGTGGCTGGCTCGACCGCGTACTTTCGCCATGGCATTCCTTCCGCCCGGACCGCGCCCAGGCTCCTTGCAGATCCTCGTGGATCCAACCTGTGGCCCATTGTCCGAGCAAACGACCATTCTGTCCAAGGGAAGCCACGGGTTGCTCGGCAAGGAAATCATAAACCAATGAATGGAAAGGACTTAAGAACTGATCTTCGAGCCACCTTCATGGCATTCATAAGCGTTGACGATCCTCGTGACGAGACGATGCCTGGCAATATCGGCCGAGTTCGGCTCGATCCAACCGATGCCCTTCACCGAACCGAGCCCCCGACAGGCGTCGACCAGCCCCGACGGTGGTCCCGCGGTAGGTGCGGTGGGATCGGATCCCCGGTCACCACGATGCGAGACTTCACCCCCATGCAGGTCAGGAACATCTTCATCTGCGCCGGACCTGCGCCCGAAGTGCTGTTCTGAGTTTCGTCGAGAATGAGAAAGGCGGGATTGAGGGTACGACCCATCATGGAAGCCAGCGGCACGATCTCGATCAATCGCCCAGAACGATCCTCAGCCAGAGCACCATCGGCATCACCAGGATCAAACTATCGAGCATGTCGAGGGCGCCTCCGAGCCCCGGAATCGTCGCTCCGGAGTCCTTCCTGCCCGCTCTCCTCTTCAATACCGATTCCTGCAGGTCGGAGATTTGCCCCACCACTGCCACCAGAACACCGATGAAGAGCGCCAGTTCCGGCGTCAAACTCGGATCGGCGAGTTGCTGCGCGTAGATGAAGCCGATCGCCGCTGCACTGACGATACCTGCCAACAGGCCCTCGACCGTTTTCTTGGGACTGACCGGATGGAGCCGGCGCTGGCCGAAGTTGCGGCCGACAAAATAGGCGCCGGTATCACTTCCCTTGACCATCAGAACGCTACAAAGCACCAGATGAATCCCAACCGATGTGTCACCCGAACCGAGCGAAGCCAGCAGCAGCGTACAACTGATGGGGATCGCCAACCAAAACATCGCGAACAACGGATAGGCACGAACCCAGAACCTTCCCTTGGCTGGGTTCGATGCTGGGTTCGATGCGCGCCCCAGCGCAGTCGAGACCAGGGTACTCAAGAGCAGTACAGCACCGAGCAGTGTGGTGGAAGTTTCGTTGAGGAAGTTCGACGGAAGACCGGCAGTGGGAGTGCACACAAACACCAGACCACTGACCGCCACCCCGTACGCAAAAATCCATGCCAGCTGAAATGCTCGCAGATTCCGGCCAGGATTTGGCAGAAATGAGATCGCCTCGAAGAGAGCGCCGGCACCAAAGATGAGGGACAGGATCCACAAGCCATAACCATCGAGCCAGCCGTACAGGTCGGCACAAAGCAGCCCCACCGAAATGATCAGGATCGGAATTCCCCACCGCAGCCGGTTGGCCAGTCCCTTCATGCATCTCCTCCTGAAGTGGTCGTTGACACCGAACCGAAGCGGCGAGACCTGCGAGAGTACTCCTCGAGTGCAGCGGCGAAGTCAACGGCTGAAAAATCGGGCCACAGCACCGGCGTGAAATACAACTCTGCGTATGATGAGTGCCACAGCAGGAAGTTAGAGAGACGCATCTCGCCACCGGTGCGAACCAGTAGATCGAGATCAGGCATCGCAGGGTCGTACAAATGAGCGGCCAGCGCGGTCTCCTTCTGAGCACCGATCAGAGACGGATCACCCGCTCCACCCGAGCAGAAGGCATCGGCCAGTTCGGCCCTGCCACCATAGTTGACCGCCAGTCGGAAGACCAAGCCCTTATGGCCGCTGGTTTCTCGTTGAGCCTTCTCGATGGCATCGATCAATCTCCGCGGTAGCTCCTGTAAGCGGCCGATGGCTCGGAAGCAAATCTGTAGCCGCTCCATCTCCTCGCGCTCTTGCTCTAGATGGTGGGCGAGCAAATCAAACAGGAATTGAAGTTCTTCTTCTGAGCGTTGCTCGAAGTTCTCGGTCGAGAGTGCGAAGCAGGTCACCTCTGCGATATGGTGTTTTCTCGCCAAGCGAAGCATCTGACGCAGCGCCTCGGCACCCTCGGCATGACCCTGGGTTCTCGGCAACTGACGCTGTTCGGCCCAACGACCATTGCCATCCATGATGAACCCTAGATGACCCGGGCGCACTCCCGCGGGTGGTCGCTCTTCTGCCGATGGCCCGGAGTCCGACGAAAGACTCAAGCCAACTCCCCCTCCGCCTTGAAGGGCTCGAAGATACAGACTTCATCGCGCCGCTTTCCGGTCGACAAGATCGAAACGGGGATTCCTGTCGCCTGACGCAAACGCTCGATGAATGGTTGCATCGACTGCGCGTCGACCTTCTCCCATCCGGGCCACTGCTCGATCACCGGTTCGAGACCTTGCAGATCGGTCAACGAGTCGGGGAAATCCTCGAGCAGCTCGCCATCGAGACGATAGCCAGTCACAACCGGAATCGTCTCTCGTCCATCGAGGACATCCGCCTTGGTCAGCGCGAAGGAGTCGAGGTCATTGAGTTCTGCGGCGAAGCGAAGTGCAGGTATATCGAGCCAGCCAACTCTTCTGGGACGACCGGTGGTCGTTCCGAATTCCCCCCCCGCCTTGCGCAGTTCTTCCGCCCCTTCGCCGTGGATCTCCGAAGGGAATGGCCCTTCCCCGACCCGGGTGCAATAGACCTTGGTCACCCCCACCACGTGTTCGATCTTTCGCGGAGAAAATCCTGTGCCTGTGCCCATCCCCAGAAAGGAAGGGCTGGAAGATGTCACGAACGGGTAGGTGCCGAAATCGATGTCGAGCATGCAACCCTGGGCTCCCTCGAACAGCAACTTCTTGCCCTCCGAGTCGAGTTTTTGCAAGAGACGGCGAGTATCGGTCACCTGGTGGAACAATCGTTCCCTCAGTTGAGTGCAGATTCGTACCGCTTCGTCGATTCCTTCGCCAGGAACTCCCAGCACCTCGGTATGCTCCTTCAGTCGCAGTGGGAGCACATTTTCGATGAATCCGGGCTCCATGATGTCACCCATTCGAATGCCGCTTCGTCCGAACTTGGACTGATAAGCGGGCCCGATCCCCCGCAGGGTGGTTCCGATGGGCCGTTCCGTTCGCGCCTCGTGTAACTTCTCCACCGCACAGTGGTAAGGAAGCACCACATGGGCGCGATCGGAGATGCGGATTCTATGCACCGCTTCCTCGGGGAGCGAGTTGACCTCATCGAGCAGTTTGAGAGGCTCGAGAACCATTCCATTGCCGAGTACTGCCAGGACTCCCTCGTGCAAGACTCCCATGGGAAGATGATGCAATACATGACGGACATCGCCGATGTAGACGGTGTGCCCCGCATTCGCTCCCCCCTGGTAACGAACTACGGCATCGACATCCGTGGCCAGAACATCGACGATTTTGCCTTTGCCTTCATCGCCCCAGTTCAAACCCACAACGCAGACATGCTGCATCGGTTTCTCCAGTTCCATCATGAACCGCCATCATTGTCGGTCTGAGTAATTTCAGTGAGTCCACCCATGTACGGCACCAGTACCTCTGGGATCCGTACCGATCCATCGGCGCGCTGGTGATTCTCTAGTATTGCAATCAGTACCCTCGGGGTGGCAATCGCCGTGTTGTTGAGGGTGTGGCAGAAGTGAACCTTGCCATCCTCTCCCCGGTAACGAAGGTCCATCCTTCGCGACTGATAATCATGGAAACGAGAAGCAGAGTGGGTCTCGCCCCACCCTCTCGATGGCATCCATGCCTCGATGTCAAACTTACGCACCTGACCAATCCCGAGATCTCCGGTACAAACATCGACCACCCGGTATGGGATCTCCATCGCCTGAAGTATCTCCTCTGCGTTGTTCCGGATATCCTCGTGGTGTTCGATCGATTCCTCGACATCGTGCTTGCAGATGATCACCTGTTCCACCTTGTTGAACTGGTGAATCCTGTAGAGTCCCTTGGTCTCTCGCCCTGCCGCTCCCGCTTCACGGCGGTAACAGGTCGACCAGCCGGCATAGCGGATCGGCAACTGCGATTCCTCCAGCAATTCGCCGGAGTGAAACGCAGTGACCGGAACTTCGCTGGTACCAGTCAGATACAGGTTGTCTCGCGGAATCTCATAGGTCTGTTCCTCACCACCGGGAAAGTAAGCGGTGCCGAAGAGTGGCTCGTACTTCACCATCGTGGGAACGATCATCGGAATGAAGCCGCGTCCGACCACATGGTCGAGAGCAAATCGAAGCACTGCCAGTTCGAGCAATGCTCCGGCTCCCTTGAGGATGTAAGTCTGAGATCCTGCAAGTTTGGATGCGCGGGAGAAGTCGACGATTCCAAGTGCTTGCCCCAGTTCGACGTGATCCTTTGGCTGGAAGTCAAACTCGGTCGGAGTTCCGACCACTTTCAGTTCAACATTTTCGCCATCATCTTTTCCGACCGGAACTCCTGGAGCTGCCGGCATCGGAACTCTCGATTGGAGGTCATGGAGTTGGTCCACCACTGATCGTAGTTGTTCGCCGAGAGATTTGATCCGATCGGAGACTTCACCCATTCGCCCGATGGCATCCTGCTTGGCAGGTCCATCGAGGGAGGCGATTTCCTTGCCGGCGTTTTTCTGTTCATGTCGCAACTGCTCCTGTTCCGTGAGCAATTGCTTCCGCTCGTCATCGAGTTGGACCAGTCGATCGAGATCCACCTCGAAGCCCTTATCTAGGGCACCCTGACGTATTCGCTCCAGGTCAGCCCGGATATATTTGATGTCGAGCATCGACGCGCCTCCGGGGGATGTGCTCGAGATCCGACCCTGGATTCGAGACTCCCGCCGGGCAAGGATAGACCGCTATGCACCTCGCTTCAATCGAGGCAGGTCAGGGAGTCGAAGATCTTCTGGTGGCGGCCCAGACCGTATCGACCCCGATCTGGCACCAGCGAGCGATTTCCGCCGCTCCCTCATCCAGTAGATCCTGGTCGCCCTCAGACGCCCCGATCAGGGCTGGAAGCAACAATTCACGCGCTGCCGCCAGATCTCCCTGCGCCGCCAGCCCGCGAGCCTGGCGCAGACGGCTGCGCAGCCGTAGCCGGCCAATTTCATCGGCGCGGGTCTCTAGCTGGTGGTCGAGGGTGGCCAGGACCCTCTGTCTGGCCCGATCGAGGTCGGCCCGGATCACCGGTAATCCTTCTCGTTGGGGATCGGCGGGGCTCAGAACCACTTCCACCTCGATCACTTCCTCGGTCTGCCGTCCCGCCAGGTCGAAGATCTGAAAGGGCAGCCGCCCGACCAGCCGCCAGTCCTCCCCGACCCGGATCGGCACGCTTTCCTCCCAGGTGGTGCGCCAGCGCCGTGCCGGACTGTCGGCGATCCGCCGAGCGAGTCGCGACGCCTCCTCGAGACGAAAGGTTCGGCGGGAACGGATCAGTGCCGCTTCCACTGGGGGCGCAGCGATCCAGCGCTGGGTCAACTCGACGATCTCGTCGATCAGTTGGTTCCACCGTCTCACATCCGCAACATGAGCCGGGGATCGGCTCCAGCGTCGGCCACTCTCTCCCCATCTCCGAACAGAGTTTGGAGTCCCAGTGGCCTTACGGGTACGGAGGGTTGGAACACCCGCTCGGATCAGGTAGGAGGAACCCTTCTCCGCCCCGGCAGGAATCCGACCTCGACAGATGATCGGGCGCAGCGGCACTTCGATGCGGGTTCTCAATCGATCGAGACGATGGCCGACCTCGACTCCCGATTCGAGCAGCGAGGCGACCATCAACAGGGCCCCGCACGGCTGTCCTGAGTGCAGCAATCCCTCGGCCCCATCGAGTAACTGCTTTCGAGCCCAGTTCCCTTGCAGGACTCCGTCCGGATCCTCCGACACGATCGCCAGCAACTGCCTCTCTGCCGTCAGTACTGCCACGGGATCATCCAGCTGACGTCCCCGCTGCAACTGCGCCCTGAGGCGATCGACCACCTGATCGTGCAAGTGGTGGATGTAATCCTCGAGCAACGGATCTGCAGGTATTCGTTGAAGCCACGGCTCCAGCAGTTGGATCGCCTCCACCGGTGCTCCTCGACCAAGGCTCTCTTCCGCCCGATCGATGACAGCATCCGACTCGATACGCAGTTCGATTCGACGGGCCCATCGCTTCATCACCGACTCGGAGCGCACAGGAGTGGCGACCCCGGAAGCGATGCAGACGATAGGGATTCTTTGCAACCGTGGATACAGCGAACGCATCTGGACCGACCCTCGAGGCCGATCCGCACACGCCAGTCGATCTCGCAGGTGCCGCCACGCCCGATCGCGCACCTGATCGATCACCGCAACGTCGGTCTGGCTCGGATCGATGCGAGCCACGTATTTTCGCAGATTTGCGGGAATCTCCAGCATTCCGAGCAGGGCTTCTTCCCAGCGGGCATTTTCAAGAGATCGACCGATCTGTTCGACTCGCTGAAGATCGGCCCCTCGCACTTCGGCGAGGTCGGCCGCCGCGGAGACCTGCGTGCCAGACGGGAAGTACAGACCGGTGATGGCGGCGAGACTCACGCTGATCAAGATGGTTATCAGGAATCGCAAGCCGGGAACCCCATCTGGTCGCCCCGGAACGACACCGAGGCTTCGAAGACCTAAGGATCCGGCGATACCGGACCCCAGAAGCCTATCATCCAGGAGGTCGATCGGTCTCATGCGAGGCGAAGGAACGCCTCTAACGCGACTCTTCTCCGAGGCCCTCGGGGGTCACGGCCCCCTCCAGCAGCAGATCATCACCGATCTGACGCCAGCGATGGTGGATCAGCGGTACCGCTTGATTCATCGGTTCGATCCCGATGCCGCCGATGGGGCCGGGCGCGCCGGCCCCTCCGACTAGTTTCGGAGCGATCCAGATCTGCACCCGGTCGATCAAGCCGGCCTCGAGAAATCCGCCGTGAGTCTCCGCTCCCCCCTCGACCAGAAGATCCTGCACACCCCGCTCGGCCAGGTCGGTCAGGAGCGATTTCAGGGCGATCCGATCTCCGGCGGAGTCGAGGCCGACCAGGAGTACGCCCGCATCCTTCAACTGATGCGCTGCATCGCTGTCGAGCTGGTGGGAGTGACAGTAGATGATGGCGCCTGAAGGAACTTGCAGGATCGTAGCGTCGACCGGAGTTCGACAGGTCGGATCGATCACGACTCGCAGCGGATCGATCCGCTCCGACCCTGCGCTGGTGAGGCGGGGATCGTCGGAGATCACCGTCTGCACCCCGACCAGGATGGCATCGATCTCGCTCCTCTCCTGACGAGTCTGAGCACGGGTGGGTTCCGACGTGATCCAGCGTGAATCGCCATTCTGGCAGGCAATTTTACCATCGGCGGTCATCGCCCACTTGGCAGTCACCAGCGGTCGACCGTTGCGAGTTCGACACAGATACGGAGCGGTCAACCAACGACCTTGCTCGGCGAGGAAATCTCGCACCACCTCGATTCCCGCCTCCTCCAGTCCCCGATAGCCGACCCCAGTGGTCACCGGATGAGGATCATCGACCGACACGATCACTCGACCGATCCGAGCCTCGATGATCGCCTCGACGCAGGGAGGAGTCTTGCCATGGTGGCCACAAGGTTCGAGGGTGACGTACAGATCGGCTCCGCTGACATCGATGCCAGCGGATCGGGCCGCAGCGAGGCAATTGACCTCGGCATGTTGGCCTCCGTGGTGCGTGTGCCACCCCTCGGCGATTTCGGATCCGGAGACCAGTACTGCACCGACGGGTGGATTGGGAGCCACCCGACCCAGCCCCCTCCTGGCCAACTCGATGGCACGTTCCATACGCAGTGGGTCAGGAGGACCGCTCGACATCACTTCCCCGAAGAAGGCAGGATCGGTCGGGGCGACGGTCCCGCGACTCTCTGGCCATAGAGGGTCGCCGCAGATGTGCGGTCTACCTCGACCACGACGAAGGAACCCGCTTTCTCATCTTCCTGGGCGTCCCAGATGACGGTGCGGTGATTCCGAGCCTTTCCTGCCCAGCGAGTGTCATCAGAGCGGGATGTCCCCTCTGCGATCACCTCGACCTGGCGACCGAGGAATCGCTGATTGCGCCCCGCGCCCGATTTTGAAATCAGATCGAGCAACTGATGATTGCGCTGCTTCTTGATCTCGATGGGAATGTCGTCTTCCATCTGATGGTCACTGACGGTACCTGGCCGCGGAGAATACTGGAACACGTAACCATGATCGAAGCCGACCTCATCGACCAACGAAAGGCTCTGTTCGAATTCCTCTTCTGTCTCACCAGGAAAACCAACTATGAAATCGGTGGCCAAGGTGATGTCAGGGATCTGCTCGCGTAACCGGTCGATGACATGGAGATAAAAGGAACGATCATAGGTTCGCTTCATGCGGGCCAGCATCGAGTCGCTTCCCGACTGCACGGGTAGGTGCAGGTAATCCATCACCTTGGTGCATTCAGCCATCGCCTGGATCAGTTTTGGCCTGAGAAATCGCGGATGCGAAGTGATGAAATGGCAGCGCTCGATGCCATCGATCTCCTCGACACCTCGCAACAGCGTATCGAGACCGACTCCAGCACCCAGTCGCTTGCCGTAGGAGTTGACCGTCTGGCCCAGGAATGTGATCTCCTTGACCCCTGTATCTGCGAGGCGCCGAACCTCATCGAGAATCATCTCGGGAGGGCGGGAGACCTCCTTACCTCGAGTGGTTGGCACGATGCAGTAGGTGCAAACCATGTCGCACCCTCGCATCACCGAGACAAAAGCGTGCCACGGCTTGGGCCCGAGGTTGCGCTGACGCACGAACTCGAGCGGAGAATCCATCTCAGTCGCCAGCAAGGTGCTTCCCTGTCCTCTCGCCTCTTCGATCAACTCGGGAAGTCGATCGAACTCACGAGTACCGATGATCAGGTCGATCCACGGAGCTCTCTCGGTCAGTTGGTCCTGCTTGTGCTGGGCAACACAACCGGTCAACCCGAGGATCAAATCGGGTTCGCGCATCTTTCTGCGCTTGAAACTGGTCATCCGCATCACGGCCCGTTCCTCCGCGTGCTCGCGAACGGAACAGGTGTTGTAAAGAATGACGCCTGCATCATCGGGATCGTGGACCAGGTAATATCCCTTGTTGGTCAACCCCTCGAGCATCAGTTCCGCATCGAGTTTGTTCATCTGGCATCCGAACACCTCGAAGTAAACTCGATGGGACCGGGGGACATCGGCGGCAATCGGGGTGATCTTCATCGGGTAGGTCAGTTTCACGGTGTACTCCTCGACAAAATCACAATGTCCTCCTGATGTCCTGCTGGACGATGGGCGGTACGATCAAACCGGATGGTAGGAACTGAGTTGGCACGGGTCAACAGGACCCGCCAGGGATGCCTCGTCCCACCTCCACCCTCAGTCGCCCATGAGCCGATCGGTGGCAGCCTAGCGCCCTTGCCAGGGTGAGTAGAATCCGACCAGAATCCTTACCACGAGGCCTCCTGCGACCAGTAGGGCGACAAAGGCTAACCAGGGGTGGTCGGTCGCATAGAGCATCGTCGCACAGATCATCCCCGCCGCAGCCAGCACCGAATCCACCACCCGACGACCGGCCCCATCGATTCTACGCGCCAATCGATCGAGTCCAACGATCTCCGATTCCACTCTCATCCGCCCCCGAGTGGCCTTACGAAGCGCCTCGGAAATCAGTTCTGGCAAGTCCGCCAGCATCTCGATGTTGTCGATGGTTTGATCTGCAGTTCGCCTCAGCAGTTGCTCCGGAGATGCCTTCTCCTGCATCAGATCAACCAGCATCGGCTCCAGTTCGCTGGCAGTATCAAAACCAGGATCCAGTTTTTCAGTCAATCCCTCCAGCAGTACCAGCGATCGAGTCATTCGAACAAATCCGGAAGCGATCTCGATCCGGTGCTCGGTGGCAATCTCGATGATGCACTTGAGCAGCGCCGGCAGATCCACCTCTGACAACTTTAATCCGACATAGGGATCGAGACGATTCGCAATCGACTGGGTGAGCGCAAAGGAATCAGCATCGCCGTGACAGTATCCCACATGGAGGACTTGCTGGGCGAGGTCTTCGTAATTTCTGCTGACTAGGGCCTTCAGCATCCGGGAGAGTCTCATCCTAAGTTCTTGGGTCAGCAGGCCGGTCAGCCCGAAGTCGATCCAGGCCACTTTTCCTGCCGGGGTCAGGATGAGATTGGACGGATGCGGATCCCCATGAAACTGACCATGAATGAAGATCATCTTGAACAACGATCTCGCACAAATCTGTGCGATGCGATGCCCCTCCTCGCCACTCACCTCTATCCGTCCGATGGAAATCCCATCGACCCAGTCCATCACCAGCACCTCGCGATTGGAAACCGCAGGATAAGTGGCCGGGATCAGTACTTCTGGATCGCCTTCGAACGAATTCCGGATCCGATCGATGGCATTTCTCTCGAAGTTGAAATTGACCTCGGTTTCGAGAGCCTGTTTTAACTCTTCAACGACCCCAGAGGGATCAAACCCACCGGACTCCGGCTCCTTGGCCAAAGCCTCTGCGAATAGATCCAGCAATCCCATGTCCTGCTCGAGCAGTTTCTCGATTCCAGGTTTTCGGACCTTGATCGCAACCCGATGACCATCGAGGGTCATCCCCTTGTAGACCTGGGCGATGGATGC
>JAPKAM010000004.1 GCA_028825265.1 Planctomycetota bacterium | reverse complement strand
GGGTCACCGACACAGGGTCACCGGGGAATGACCCTACCGGAGCCCACCGCTGGACGAAAGGGGAGGACACTACTCATGTCTTGAACATGGTTTAGGACCGGTGACCCATCTTCTTACCGACCCCGTGAGGCGGGTAAATTCCATATCAAGTCAGACTACTTGGCCGAGTCGTCAGAATCTGCTGCACCGTCCTCTTCATCCGCCTTGACCACCCACACCTTGATGATGGATTCGACCTCGGAATGAATCCGCGTCTTCAGATTATAGATTCCGAGTTCCTTGATGGGTTTTTCCAACTCGATCAGTTTGGGATCCAACTCGATGCCATCTCCGGCCAGTTGCTCGGAGATATTCTCTACCGTCACCGAGCCAAAGAGATGTCCTTCTTCGGTGGCCCGCGCAATCACGGTACAGGAAGCGCCATTGATGCGATCTGCGAGATCCTTCATCTCTGCATTGCGCTCAGTTTCTTCCACGACCAGGCGTCGCTTTTGTGCATCGATCCACTGCAGGTTTGCCTGCCCCACCTCGACACCAATTCCCTGAGGAATCAGGAAGTTCCGGGCGTAACCAGTTTTCACATCGATCACTTCGCCGATCTCACCCAGTTCCTTGATATTCTTCTTGAGAAACAATTTCATCGATTTGGCTCCAGTTACCATTTCCCCCTTGGGGGATGTCTACAAAGTATTTTGAGTCTCCGAAGGAATCACTATTCGTTCGAATTCACTCTCCGTTTGGAATCACTGTCCGTAAGGAATCACTGTCCGTACGGAACCAATGCCATGAAACGGGCCTGATGGACCGCTCGCTTGATGCGGTGTTGCATCCTCGCATCACAGCCGATCTGCCGGCGAGAGGTGAGTTTTCCTCCACCGGTCAGCAACTTGTGTAAAAGGTCGACATTCTTGTAGTCGATGTAGGTCATATCCGCGACCACCGACTTTTTATCTCTGCGTCCAAACATGTTGATCTCTTTCTGCCCTAGAAGGGCACCTCGTCGTTAAATGGTTGGCCCTGGGGGAAGTCGCTGGGAGTTTTTTCTCCCGAGCTCTGCTCGCCGGTCGTGGAGTAGCCACCCGGTGTGGATCCTCCCTCGCTAGAGCGAGGCATGAAGTGGACCCGATCGGCCACCACTGTCAACTTGTTACGATTTTTACCACTGTCCTTGTCGACCCACTGGTCGTACTTGAGTCTTCCCTCGACCACGACTTGCTTGCCCTTGCTCAGGTACTGGTTGCAAGTTTCGGCCTGGCGCCCCCACACGGTGATCGAAACATAGCAAGTTTCTTCCTGCATCTGTTCCGAATCTTTCTTGCGAAAGCGCCGATTCGAGGCGAGCCCTAGATCACAGACTGCCGTGCCTCCAGCAATCATCTTGAGTTCTGGATCCCTCGTCAGATTGCCCGCGATGATGACTCTGTTGATTTCCATGACTCCCTCTTCTCGTTTCAGAAATTACTGCGTTTCTTCTTCTGTATTGGCGACCTCTTCGACCGGCGACTCTTCATCGACCTGGGCCACAACGCGCTCCTCATCCGCAGCGGCGACCGTCTCGTCGGAGCTGACCGGAGCATCCACGGCAGCCTCGCCAGCATCTGTGGCTCCAGCCGCTGCTGGCACAGAATCCGTGGCATCCGCAACTGTGGCATCCGCATCCGCGGCATCTGTATCTGTATCGGTGGCATCTGCAACTGTGGCATCCGCAGCCTTCGCATCGGCACTCGTGGATTCGGCTTCTGCACTGGCTTTTTTGGCCGCATATTCGGCTGAACGAGCCGCAGATTCTTTGCGCTTGGCCATCTCTGTCACGAGGAAGTCCTCTTGGATGATCAGCATACGCAAGATTTTTTCATTCAGTTGACCATCGGTTCGAATCGATGCGATGGCTCCAGTATCAGAGGTAAAGTAGGCCAGGAAATAAACTCCTCGCTTCACTCCCTTGACCGGATAGGCCAGGCGCTGCTCCGGCCACCGTTCAGCATATTCGATGGTCGCGCCGTGGCTCTCGATCATGGCACGAATCTGTCCCTCGATCGCGGTCCATTCAGATGCTGCTTCTGTCGCAGCGACGAGGAATAAGCCCTCGTAAAGTCGTTCGGTCAAAATGGTCTCCTCTAGATCTATCCAAGATCATGATCCGCCGCCCTGCCCCCCCGATGACCTTCAGGGAATCTATGCAATGGCAGCACCTGTTTTTTCTGCGCGATATTCAACTCAACCAGTGACCTACAGCCAGCCGACTTGCAACTAGCGGACTTGCAGCCAGCGGACCTGCAATCAGCAGGCGATCGAGCCACTGGGACTGCGATCCTATTCACTCCACAAACTAGTTTTCCAGCCCCTCCGGAATCTCGATCTCCGGTCCAGGAAGCGGCCCATTGTAGCGACGAGCCGCATTCAATACACCCTCAACCAACCAGCAAAGTACGGAATCGGTCGCCCGGGTCAGAGATCGCTCAAAATCGAGTTTCTGCTGCCCGGCCGGTCTTTCCAGCACATGCTTGGAGACATCCTGGCCCGCTTCCGGACGACCGATGCCGATCCGGCAACGCGCGATGTTCGGGGTTCCCAGGGCCGAGATGATATCTTCCAGCCCCTTCTGCCCCCCGGAAGAACCCTGGCCGCGGATACGGAGGGTTCCTGGCGGAAGATCCAGATCATCGACCACCACCAGGCATTGCTTTGGGGTCAGTTGATGACGTTCGAGGAAGATCCTGACCGGATCACCACTCAGATTCATGAAGCGATTGGGTTTGAGCACGTGGACCTTGCGCCACTTCCAGGAGCCGGAGGTGACAAATGCGCCGGTCGCAGAACCCTCGACCGGTCGGCGCAATCGCTCGACGACCTGGTCCGCCACTGTGAATCCGACATTGTGGCGGCTTCCGAGGTATTCGGGGCCAGGATTCCCGAGCCCGATCAGCACCAGTGGGACCGATCGATCAGGTCCCCGTTCTTGCACTGAAGAGTGCTGCAACGCTTCGGCCTCCCCATACAGATCTCACGCGACGATTAACCGCCGCGGCGACCGTGCACGATGATGATCGGAGTTCCCTCGGGTAATGGCGTCTCGACACCAGCGGGAAGATCGATATCTCGCGCTCGAATCGATTCGTCGGATGCGAGATTTTCGATATTGATCACCACGGAGTCCTTCAGAGCGCTGACCTTGCCGCGCACTGGCATGTGGTGATAAGCGACATCGAGGGTGCCGCCAGTACTGAGACCCTTGGGAACGCCAAGCGTCTTGATGTGCATCGTGGAATCGACCACGTCATCCATCGAAACACGGTTCAGATCGGCGTGGATCGCATGATCACCAAAGGTGTCGTACTGGACCTCTTTGACGAGGCCCATCTCCGTTTGCCCATTGCAGGTGATCTCGAAGAGCCTGTGACTCCCCTCAAGCGCACCAAAAAACTCGGTCGCTTTGACTGAGAAGAATTGATTAGGTTTTCCGGCTCCATAAACGTTGACCGGCATCTGCCCATCACTACGGAGTTTTCGGGCCGCACGGGTGCCCTGATTTGAGGCCTCTCTTGACTGGCCCTCCAGCACATACTTGTCCATCGTCTCGTCGCCTTTCATGGTCCAGCCTCTGCGGACCTACTAAATCACAAGCTGTTGCGCCCTATCGAAGCAGATTTATGAATCTGCCGGATTGAATTGGCAAAGGCCGGGGCACTTGACAACAGGACTACCCTATCACCAGATAACTTTCCGTCCACGGGAATGGTGTCCACGAATGCAAACTCCTGGGCGGGACTGGCCTGCAGTCGCTCCACCGCAGGGCCGCAGAGCACCGGATGGGTACAGGCCAGAAACACCGATTTGGCCCCTTTCTCGAGGATCAACTGGGCAGCAGCGGTAATCGACCCGCCGGTGGCGATGACATCATCGGCGATAATCGCATGGAGTCCGGCCACCTCCCCAATGATGAAGCCGATCTCGGTCTTCTCGCCACTCACTCGGCGTTTATCGACGGTGGCCAGTCTGGCTCCCAGGCCGCGACTGTAGGCACGGGCCATCTTGATGGCTCCGACATCGGGGCTGACCACCACCAGGTCGGTCATTTTCTTGCGGGCGTAGTGATCGACGAGGACCGATCCTGCGTAAACGTGATCCACCGGAATATCAAAGAAACCCTGAATCTGTTCGCAGTGTAGGTCCATCGTCACCACTCGATCGGCTCCGGAGGCCACGATCAAGTTGGCGACCATCTTGGCGGTGATCGGGACCCGTGCACCCTGCTCCCTACGGTCTTGTCGAGCGTAGCCAAAGTAGGGAATGACAGCGGTAATCCGGGCGGCTGACGATCGCTTGACGCAGTCGATCATCACCAACAGTTCCATCAAGTTCTCATTGACTGGCGGACAGGTCGATTGGACGACAAACACATCCTTACCACGAACATCTTCGCCGAGTGTCACTGAGATCTCTCCGTCGGGGAACCGAGTCACATCCGCTCGGCCCGGTTCCAGTCCCAGTTCGGAACAGATATCCGCAGCCAGCGATCGATTCGAGTTGCCACTCAGAACCACCATTCGATCGGACAGTTTCTGGCTCATCGGATTCCTCTTTCATCCTCACGGATTTCTCCGGGACGGTTAATATTTCGTTTCAATTTTCGTGCCGGTACACCGACGACGATCGAGCCGGACTCGACTGGTTTCCCAGGTGGGACGACTGCCCCGGCCCCGACGATGGAATCCGCACCGATCTGACCAGGAGCCACGATGACACTACCGCTGCCGATAAATGCCCGTTCGCCGATGACGGTCGGAGATTTCTTGGTTCCGTCGTAGTTCGCGACCACCGCCCCGGCTCCGATGTTGGCACCTCTCTCGACTTGGGTGTCTCCCAGGTAGGCGAGGTGCTTGGCCCGAACACCATTGGCCAGGTGGCTGCGGTTGATCTCGACAAAGTTCCCCACCTTCACATCGTTCTCGATCACGGTACCTTCGCGAAGGTGTGCAAAGGGGCCAATCTCGCAATGACGACCGACACGAACTCCGCGTCGAATCACTGTCTGGGGATGGATCACTGTGTCAGTGCCGATCTCGACCTCCAGTTCGATCCAGGTGGTGAGCGGGTCGATGATGGTCACTCCTGCCTCGAGAAACTGTTGCTGGAGCCGATCTTGTAGAACTCTCGAGGCTCGAGCCAACCCTCTCCGGTCATTGACCTGCAAGAACTGGCGATCCGCAGCGACTGGGACCGCGGCCACTGCAATGTCCTTCTGGACAAGCACCTCGACCACTCGGGTCAGATAACTCTCAAAACCCGCATCTGCGGTAGAGAGATCCTCCGTCACGACCTGCTGAAGGATCGGCAATATCGTCTCGACCTGGAGCATGTACAGCCCCAGGTTGACCTCATCGATCTGCTGGATGACAGGATTTGCATCCTGTTGCTCGACGATCTGTTGGAAAGCGCCCTCATCATTTCGAACGATTCTTCCCATCCCAACGGGATCACTGACCTGGGCAGTCGCCACCGAAAAAGCGGCTCCGCCGCTGCGATGGTCGGCGACAAAACGGGCCAGCAACTTGGGATCGAGGTCGGGAAGATCGCCGTTGACGACCAGTACATCCGAATGCAACGGCGGCTGCTGTAACAATCCGGCCAGCACCGCATCCGCAGTGCCTCTTTGTGGTTCCTGGATCGCACAGCGGATCGGGGCATCCCCGAGCGCCTTCTCGACCAACGGTGCGCCGTGCCCCAGCACCAAGGTCAGGTCATCCGCTCCACACTGACGTACCTGTTGGGTGACCAGTTCGATCATCGGAATCCCGAGGACTGGGTGTAGGACCTTGGGTACATCGGACTTCATCCGTGAACCGCGACCGGCAGCCAGGATGATGGCGGACAACTGGATGTCCATCGAAGGTGTCCTGTCCTGCTACATCGCCTGTCCGGCGAAAGATTCCACAGATTCGAAGGAGATCCGGTCGCTGTTCGGTATTGCTGACCGATGCCCAGAGTCTCAATCGACACTTTGACGAATGGCTACCCGGCGAGGACTCGAACCTCGAATGACTGGACCAAAACCAGTTGTGTTGCCAATTACACCACCGGGTAGCTGTATTTCCATCGTGACGAACTGTAGTGACACCGAGTTTAGTGACACCAGTGTCTAGTGACACCGATTGTCGCCCGATCGCTGCTGCCGATCCTGCTCGACTCGCCGTGATTCTATCCCGGCACCGAATGGAGCGTCAATCGCACCGGGTCGGTTTCACTTCAGATGACTGATATTTCTCTCGGCGACCGAAGGATCCGACTCCAAAGCCGAAAGAAGCAGTGCAGACCACGATTCCCAGGCAGGATCGGTCGCGTCGATTCGATCCAACCGCTGCCAGGTCCCCTCCATCCGGTCCGTTTCACGAATTTCTGGCCGGTGGTCGAGAAACGCCTCGACCGCCAGGCCCAAGTGAACCTGCCCCACTTCCGTCTCATCGTCATTGATCCAACCCAGCAGTCGAAACTGAACCGATTGGGCATCGATGCAGATCTCCTCGGCCAATTCACGTCGCATCCCGCGCAGCAACAACGGTTCATGGGCACCCGGTTCCGGATTGACATGTCCTCCGACTCCGATGGAAATCCGATGATGCAAGCGAGCTTCCCCCTGGGTCGACAGACGCCGTAGTTGCAAAATCTGCTGGTCGTGGCGCAAGACCATGTAGGGGATGACCTGTTTCCAGCTCGAATCCTCCTCGACCTGATCTCGCGGTCGAAAGGTTCCCAGATCTTCCAGCGCCTGGCAGCGACGGATCAGATCCCCTCGGTCCGCAAGGAAGCCCTGGAAGCGACCGATCTGTTGCTCCATCACCGGGCGGGAAATGCCCCACACCTGCTCGACCACCTCTTTGCCCACGATGCCCCCTTTTTGTGCTGCGACTCTCTGCCCCCGATCCGGCAGGGGAACTGGAAAATAGACCACCCGATCGCTAGGCACCAGATGCACCCCCAAAGCGGGTCAGAAAAGGTTACAATCTCCCGCGAGGAGAAGACCCGATGCACCACTTTCGACAGGCCCTCTCGCCCCTTGGTCGCCGTCCGTCGCTGCTCAGCGGGCTGCTGCTCTCGGTCCTGATCGGCTCGATGCTAATATCGATGCCAATTCCGCTGGCTGGCCAATCCTCCGCTTCCTCGCTGGAACTGGCTCCAAGGCAGCTCGATGTCGGCGTCGTTGGCCATGGTCAGGTGAAAACTCTCGAGTTCCAGCTGATCAACCTGACCAAGGAACCGATCCAACTGACGAAGATTCACCCGACCTGTGGTTGCATGAAGATGAGATCTCCCGATGTCAGGACTCCGCTCGGCCCCGGAGAGAAAAGAACTTTCCGCTTCGACCTGAGTTTCGGTCGTGGATGGGGCTCATTCTCCAAGAAAATCGAAGTCCATGTCGGAAATCAACCGGTGCTCAGGCTTCCAGTCATCGCCCAATTCCACCCTGGCATTCGCACATCACGACGCGAGTTGGTGCTGTCCACCTCGAAGGTCGCAGAAATTCCGGAAGCGACTCAGGTGGTCGAGTTCGAGGCGCTCTCTGCGATCCAAGCGCCCGTCATCACCCAGTTGACCAGCGACCACTCGAACTTCCGAGTGCGCTTGCTCGAACCGCTGAAGAATCGTGCCCGAGTCGAAGTCACCGTACGATCGGAGATCGCTCCCGGTCGATTTGCCGGTCGCATCCATGGATTCTGTAACGGACTCCCCTTCACCGTCCCCATCCGGGGACGCGCCTTTGGCCTGGTGATGTATCAGCCGCAAGCGTGGAACCTCAACCAAGTCAAACAGTGTGGATTTTCGGACAGTGTGCTGACGCTACGAAGAGTCGATGGCAAGCCGCTCAAGGTGGTCGATATCCGACTCGATCTAACTCGCCATCCGAGCGGTCTCGAACTCTCCTTCACCTCCAAGAATCTCACCGATGGCAGCGTTCAGATGCGCGCTTTTGTCGCCGAACCGTTCCCGAATTCTCCAGGTGGGATCTACGGTAAGTTGACGGTGACGCTGGATACCGAACTGTCAAAACCACTCGTCATCGACCTTCTCGGAGTGGTCCGACCGGGGAGTCGATGATGGCGATGGAAGCTCAGGAACTTGCCGATCGAATTGGTGGCCAGCTCGAAGGCCAGTCCGATGCCCTGCTCCACAGGGTGCGCCCACCGGAAAGTGCGGGCGATGGAGATCTGGCCTGGATCGCGGACGACCGCACGGTACCCGCGGGCATCGCCGCTTCCGCAGTGCTCATCGGACCCGATCGAGAATGCGAGAATCTGATCGAGGTTCCCGCCATCATCCGACACTCCAATACCAATGAAGCCTTTGCCCGAGCCATCTTGCTGCTCCATCCTGAACCGGATCCCCCCTTCATCGGAATCAGCGACCAGGCACGAATTCACCCCGATGCTCATATCGAGGAGCACGTTTCCATCGGTCCCGGGGCCTTCATCGGTGGCGAAGTTGTCGTTTCCACCGAAGCGGTGATTCATCCAGGAGTGGTGATTCTGGGCCCAACCACCATCGCCGCCGGGGTCACGTTGCACGCGAATGTGGTGATCTACGGAAATACCACCATCGGAGAAGGGACCACCATCCATTCGGGAACCGTGGTCGGAGGAGATGGTTTCGGATACGCACAGGGCACCGACGGTCCTTGCAAGATCCCCCATCGCGGCGGTGTTCAGATCAGCCGAGATGTCGAGATCGGTTGCAACTGCACCATCGATCGTGGAGCCCTCGAGGATACCCACATCGGTGAGGCGACCAAGATCGACAACCTGGTGCACATTGCTCATAATGTGGTGATCGGCTCACGTTGTTTCTTCGCCGCACAGGTCGGTATCGCCGGATCGACCGTCATCGGTGATGATTGTGCGTTTGGTGGTCAAAGCGGAGTGGTTGGCCACGTGGAACTGGGGAGCAAGACCCAGGTCGCGGCCAAATCAGCCGTGATGCGCAGTTTTGAAGGAAATCAGGTCCTCATGGGCACTCCGGCGGCGGAAGCTCGGCAGACACGCAAGATCTATGGTGTCATCTCACAATTACCCGAACTGAGGGAACGGATCCGAGATCTGGAAAGTCAGCTCAAGGGTCTACTCGATCGTTCTTGATCTTCTTTATCCCTTGCCGTCTCCTCAGCGTCTCTCTATAAATTGAGACTCGCTTCGACCCAACTCCAGCGCCACCCTGACGGCTGGAGTTCCGTTAGGTTTAATCATCAGGGCCTGTAGCTCAGCTGGGAGAGCGCTGCGTTCGCAACGCAGAGGTCAGGGGTTCGAGCCCCCTCAGGTCCACCAGAAATCAAGTGGAGAACCCGCCAGGCTTTACCGCTTGGCGGGTTTCTTCGTGCCCAGCGATGGAGATGACTGATCACGCGCTAGTTCCGCGCGGATGGCGAAGTTCATCGGAGACAGCCGACTCGGGTTCGGTTCCAATGGGTTTCCATGAAGATCGGGGAGTATTGATGGAGCGTGTTTCCGGTTTGACCACAATCATCCGCCACTGGATCTGGCTCACGCCGTGGCTGGTGGTCCATCTGGTCGGCTGCAATTCCTTGCCCGATCTGACCGAGGGGAAACAAATGAAACTCGCCGAGCAGCAAAACGTCGTCGTGGTTCATGGTTTATTCCGGACCCAGCGCGCGATGCGGCCGTTGCGTACGCCACTGACTGAAGCCGGCTTCCATGTCATCGAATATCGTTACCCTTCCACCCAGAAGAGTGTCGAAGAACTGGGGCGGAATCTACGCCAGTTCCTCGTCGACCAGATCGCCCGGGATCCGCAAGTTCCGCTTCATGTCGTCGGACACAGTCTTGGCGCCGTGATCTCGGTCAAGGCCACGACTCCGACCATCCCCGGCATCGGACGGGTCGTACAGATCAGCCCACCCAATCTTGGATCGCCTTGGGCCTCGAAGTTGGAGGGGGTGCTGGGGCCGTGGATCGCAACGATCGAGGATCTCTCCAGCCGCGAGGGTGGGCCGCTGCCACGGGGAACGATGCCTGGATCCACCACCGGAGTGATTGCCGCCAACAGCGACACTCTGGTCCCCCAGGAACTGACCCAACTCGATGGAGCGGCCGATCAGATCCACCTGCCGGGCTCACATACCTTTGTTTTCTGGCGTACCCGTACCCAGCAAGAAATCATTCATTTCTTGATTCATGGGCGCTTTTCTGACGACGCTCCCCGCTCCTGAGCGGTCATGCTCCCGCTTCATCGGGGCGATCGGTGGTGACCTGCTCCAGTTGCTCCACTAGCGCAACAGCGGCTCGACAAGCGTCGAGGTTTTCGAGCCGAATCTGGAAGTTCTTCTGTGGGCCATGCTGATATCGGGGATCGTAATGATGTTCCAGTAAACTGCGCGCTGCAGATTCAGGATCCCCCAGTTCAAGACACTTTTGAAGATGATCGACCCGTTCATCTCCCAGTTGACGGTAACTTCGCAAACGATCGACTCTCTGATGAAGTTGCCGCCAGTCATCTCCGGTGTCGTACTCATCGACCAACCAGCGGACCCGTAGTTCCATCGAGGCGAACAACTCGATCCGCGGAGCCTTGGCCATCCGTTGCCACAGAGCCGCAGGAATCTGCCGATTCCCCACTTTACGACTTTCGCCTTCGATGAGAATCCAGCGTGCTTGTCGATCGAGTTTCGTCAGTGCTGCAGCCAGTAGACTTTCGAATCGCTTCTGACTGGTCGGCTTCAACCCGAGATCGCCAAGAATCGATGATCGATGCCCTGCATGACCTTCCAGATCGATGATGCGATCTGGCTGTTGAAGCGCAATCTGGCGCAAGACATCGGTTTTCCCGACTCCGGTGTATCCGTCTAGGATCCACAGTTGCTTCAGATCGCATTGCTCCAGTTGCTGACAAACATCCTTGCGGTAACTGCGATAGCCGCCGATCAGTTGCTTTGCAGCCAGTCCCGACTGGATCAAAAATTGGACCACGTGGGCGGATCGATCGCCTCCCCTGGCACAACAGATGATCGGAACACTGTCGGTTGTGATGTGGGACAGCAACTCGGACAGGAATGCCTGCAGACGCAGATTCAGCCTCTGCAAGGCCCACTGGGTCGCGGAATCAGCCCCCTCGACACGATACAAGGTGCCGGTGACCTTGCGCTCCTCATCGTCGAGCAATGGCACATTGCGAGCTCCAGGAATGTGATCTTCGGCAAACTCACCCGGCGAACGAACGTCGATGACGCGATCGCCGCAGGCCAGCGCAGAATAGAGCACCTCCGGAACCGGGTTCTCCGTCGGCCGGAATCCATCGTGGTGAATATCTGACGATTTTGGAGGCAAATCAGGCTCCAACCTGTAAAAGTGTGGCCAATATCGTCAGAATACTTCTAATTCGAGCGACCTGGGACCAATTAGAGGGGTTCAGATGTCATGTCGGAGAGATCTTGATGAAAGATGACGATGAACTGCTGATGCGTCGCTTCCAACAAGGTGATTCAGACGCTTTCGAGACGCTGGTCCGGACAAATCTCGATTTCGTGGTGCGTCATGCCCGACGCTACGTCAAGGATCTGGCGGGAGCCGAGGATGTGGCCCAGGCCGTGTTTCTGCGGGTATGGAGCTCCAGAGACCGCTTTCGCGAGGCCATCTCCTTTCGAGGTTGGATCGCGAAAATCACCACCAGGATTGCTCTGAATGAGATTCGTACACGAAAAAGGAAGCGCTGGATTCCTCGTTCATCTCTTTCCAGCGATCCTGACGTGGAGGCGGGAAGCGACTGGGTGGGCGGCTCCAATCGTTCGATAGACCCGACTCAGAGTCTCCTGAATCAGGAGAAAGAACAGGCCGTAAGGGACGCGATTGAACGCCTCGAGGAACCCGCTCGACAGGCGATCTGGCTGCAGAACTTTGAACAGTGGCCGGTTTCCAGAATTGCCGAGTCGCTCGGTTTGACGATTCCGGCAACCAAGTCTGTGCTGTTCAGGGCTAGAAAGTTGTTACTGAGTGAGTTGAAGGCTTACATCGACGATACGAAAAGAGATGGTCCTTGAGCGCCGCGACTGTGATCTTGGCTGGTCACCCACGGCTCCGCAGAGAAATGCAGGTATGATGATGAATGAGCACGAACACGATGAACACGAACTCGATGAACACGAACACGATGATGAGAGCCTGGAATTGCAGTCGCTCCTCGACGAAGCGGCCCGCAAGGAGACGGTCGACACGATCGATCCCGAGCCATTTTTGGTCCGCCTGAATCAGCGGCTCCAGCGTCGTCAACGTCTCCAGAAATTGTTCACCGCCGCAGCCGCGGCAGTGGTGCTGTTCGCCATCATCTTTCCGTACACCATGCCAGATCCCGGCTCCACCCCTCCAACACTGGATCATGTTCTGGTCCAGAATCCTTCCTCCCAGTTGCTGGAGCAACTCTACGTGCTGGAACTCCTCGAAGGAATGGATCCAGAACTGATCGCGATTCTGGCTCCCACTCACATCGACACCCTCGATGGATTCGATCTTTATGGATTCGATCTCGATCTCGCAGCTCTACCCCTGGAACTACTCGTAGACGAGCAAGAGGAGGAGTGATGAAAAGAGACACATTCTTTCTGCTGATCTTCGGGACCCTTCTTCTACTGGGATCGTCATCACCGAATCACGCACAAACGCCGGCCGACACCGCTTCCACCAGCGCCTCGGATGCGCTCGATCGCTGGAAGTCATTGCCCATCGAGAAGCGTCGATCACTGGTCCGAATCCATACGGCTCTTCAACATCTTTCTGAACAGCAGCGAAGCCAGTTGATTCAGAGATTGAGAGAACTGTCCCCCAGAGAGGCACCCAAGGTGATTCGAAAACTTCATCAGTTCTTGAAGTCATCCGATGCGGCCCAAAAAGTGGTGCGTCAAAAACGAACTGCATTACGGTTATGGGATATCGAGCTTTCCACGGCAGATCGAAAGCTATTTCGCCAGGGTTCTGCGGCGGAGAAGATGGCCATCATCGACGATGAAATCAAATTGCGTATACCGCGCATCCTCGCCACTCTCCCACCCCTAGAACGCCAACGGATCGAACAGTTGCCTGCACGACAGCAACGGCTGGAATTGATGAGAAGAAAGAACCACCGCCTCTCCTCGCTGTCCCCGGCCGCCCACCGTGTCTTGGATCTGGCCCGCGATCTCGATCGCGTCCAGATGGAACGATTCATCGAGAGCGGTGAATTGGATGGAAGCCACCCTCATCTGCAAACAGTGGTCCAGCAGTTGAGCAGTCAAATGAAGCAACGAATTCAGAGAATGCTTCGAAAGGGGATGGAGCGACGCCAGCAGAGAATGGGTCGACATCGGCTGCGCCGAAGACCCCCTCAGGGAGCCGAGGAGCGAAGACTCCCTCCGGGAGCCGGGGAACGAAGACCTCCTCCGGGAGCCGGGGAGCGACGAACCCCTCCGGGAGCCGGAAAGCGAAGGCATCCAGGTCAAATCGATGGTGCTGAGCGGCACAAGGGCCGATCTCCTCGATTATCTCCAGTCAGCACACTGGAAGCCCAGCGTCGCTCCCAGCAGGACCTGGGTGCTCTGGATCACAATACCTGATCCACATCGGCTTCGATGAGGGTCCCTGGCAGCCCCTCCGGGTCATGGGAGAGTCTCCGATTCCACCATCTTCTCACCTTGACCCGATTTCTCTGCTTGCTAGGATTTTAGATTCCTGAACGAACCCGAGAGGAACCGATGGCCAAGCGAAGCAAACCCTCCGCAAGAAAAACTAAACGCGGTGGATCCAGCAAGAAGAACACCCCGAAGTTAGTCGCGACAGCTCCAACTTCAGGCGGCATCCCCGTCGTCTGTAGTGAGTGCTACTCTGACTTCTTGTTCATGCAAAACAGTTCCAGTACATCCGCAAACTGTCCCATCTGCATGCACAGCGGCCAGGTTCCAGACTCCGGTGAGATCGCCAGAATATCGATGGCTAAAGCGAGTGAAAAGAAAGCCCTCATCTCTGCTTCAGTTCCAGGGATTCTGTTCATCCTCATCGGACTGATCTATCTGATGCAGTTGAACTCGGCAGGATCTACGACAGAACTCGGCCCGGCGCTGAACTATTCACTGCTCGGTGGAACCATCTTGTTTTTCTTGATCACCCTCGTCTTCGCCGCTCGATATGAAAAGAGCCGCAGCGAAATCTATTTCTAGATTCACTGCGGATCCATTTCATCAACGCTCGACGAAGGTCCCATGATTTTCTTCGGCCAGCAGGCGCATCAATTGCGAAGCTGCAGGATCCAGATGAAATCCAATGGTGTGGATTTTGACCTTGCGCTGCTGATTTAGTGATCGAATCGCAGCCAGGATGCCCCCCGGTTCGACGATTTTCCCCATCGTTGGAGATCCATCGCTGAGGAAGTAGATGGTGTTCACATCCGGATCGTCGAAAGCGGAGACCAGTGTGTCGTAAACATTGGTCATGCCACGGGGGCCGAGGGATCTCACGTAATCCATGGCATCCGATCGGATCCCCTCCTCCATCTCGACAAGGGCAGGTCTCCAGGGCGTGAAAGTACTCTCAAAGGCAATGATATTGAACTGCGTTCCATTCGGTATTCCGTCGAGAACCCTCACTAACTCCCGCCGAGCGACCTCGATCTTGGCCAGCTTTTCCCGCTTGCGCGTCTTACCTGAATCGCCGGGGGCCACACCGGTGCCACCGCGTTGGATGCGCCCTCCTGGTAATTTGATCGAATCCACCTCGTAGGGCTCCTCCATGCTCCCCGAAATATCGACGATGAAGGTCACGAAGCGACTGATCACCCGCAGTCCATAATAGGTTCCTGTGCTGCTCTCTGACGCTTCGGCTCGAATCCGCTCGTACTCTTCACGAGAGATCCCCTCGATCTTCGCATCCGCACCTTCTCGGTCCCACCATGAGGTCCAGGAGACCTCGCTGGGGCCGTAGTCCTGCCCCGTCAACCAGACCAGCGCATCACAGATATCATCGAGTACCCGGCCCTTTTGCTGGCCCACCTGTTTGACCAGAGCCTTGGCCACTTCCTTACCGCCAATCTTGCGCAATGCCATGACCGTCGACACTTGCACCTCGACAAAAGGATCCTTCAGCATCGGAAGCAAGACCTTGACCACATCCGGGTCGTGAGTGTCACCGAAGATATCCACCGCACAGGCACGAACGGTCCAGTGAGTACTCTTGAGGGCTTTGTGGAAAGTGCGACTCTGATCATCGGCTTCCAACTGCTGAAGCGCTTGAAGCACCGCGACCTGTAACTTGGCATCGTTGACCCGGAACAGTTTCCCCAGTTTCTTGTTGACCGAATCGACCCGATGTAAGCGGATCAGATCGACGATCAATGCCTGGTTGTGCGGAGCGATTTTTCGATTTCCGAGTATTTTCGCAGCGGACTCACCCGCCACGGAATTGTCGGCCCTGAGCGCCATCGATAAGAGAATATTCTGCGATTCAATATCGAGAGCCGGAACCCTGAGAATCCCGGTCTCTGCGAGGTAATCCGCTTCTTCCTGACTCAGATCCCGGTCCCAGCAATCCCTGATCACCCAGTAGGAGCGGGTCGGAAGAATCGTGAACCCCGATTCCACCACAGCCTTGAGACCGACCGCATGGCGATGGAGAGCCACCAATCGAATTGCGGACTCGATGATCGAAGTTTTCTCGGCTCGATCCTCGATGATCTTGGCCAAAAATTCAGAAGCTTCCAAGGTGTCCATTTCGCCGATCTTCTGGATCGCATCGATTCGTTCCAGTACTTCCAGATTTTTTTGCTGGCGGAATTGTTCCTTCCAATGGTCCAGTCCCTGCGCCTCCACGTCAGTGGAAGAGGAGTAGAGCATCAAAACAAAGAGCAGGAAGATTCGGGAGAAAGCGGTGAGCCTTGAACCATCGAACATTGAAATACCTCCACGAGGATCCGAGATGTCGCTGGTCGGGTATCGCTTCCGATGAACCAGCGCGGTCAATCCAGTGTCTACCGCCACTCGATGAAAGCGACCCGATACAGGTTATCCTGTCCACTTCAAACCACCAGCGAGGATGTGATTCTGGCGACAGGAACGGCTCGTGTCCATCCCAGCCATTCCATCCCAGCCATTCCATCCCCACAATGCCATCCCCACAGTGCGATCCCTACCACTCCCAGATAGGCCCATGATGGACTCCAGGAGAAGATTGTTGAATTTCCGCTTCCTCGCTTCCATCTCACCGGTGATCTTGCTGGCCATCCTTCTGGTCTCCCTTCCACCCGTCAGTTTCTCGGCAGGCCCGCAGGCTCCATCCAGACCAACCTCTTCTGTCGAACCCAGCCCGCCATGGAGTGCACCGCTAGGAATGACCATTTTGCTGATGGGAGAAGATCCACCGGCAAGATTCCCCGCCAACCTTCAGTGGGCTCGTCAGCTGGGTTTCGACTGGATCCAGATTTCTTTTCCGGCATACCAGCGGCGTTTCGATTCTACTAATTTCCCGATCGAAGATCACAGGAGTCCATCACTGGAGAGCCTTTCGGATGCCATCATCTGCGCCAAGAATGCCGGCATGCAGGTCGCCCTCCACCCTCTTTTACTGATCCAGGACCCACTGGATCCTCACTGGCGAGGGCAACTGAAACCGGACCACCGATCGCGCTGGTTTGAGAGTTACAAGCGGTGGATTCTCGATCTGGCTCAACTGGCTCAGCAGCATCAGGTGGATCTGTTCTTCATCGGAAGTGAGTTGTCCTCGATGCAGCGTGACACCGTTCGCTGGAATCACATCATCGAGCAGGTCAGGCTTTCATTTTCCGGGTGGATCAGTTATTCCGCCAACTGGGATGATTGGCAGCAGATCGAATTTGCCAGACACCTCGACGCACTGGGCCTCAACGGCTACATCCCGCTGGCGACCGACCCGCATGATCGGAATGAAGCGCTGATCGCTCGATGGCTACCATTTCGATCCCAAATCCATCGCTGGACGGTGCAATCTGGCATCCCGGTTTTTTTCAGCGAATTGGGATTCCCAGCTCATTCCCTGGGGCTCAAGGAGCCGTGGAATCATACCGTGCAGTTACCTGCAGACCCCTGGATTCAGGCTCGGGGTTATCAGTCCTTCTTTGACACTTTTTCGGCGGATCCTCACCTGCAGGGTGTCTTCTTCTATGCACTTCACATGGATGGCGGTGAGCAAGACCCAAGTTACACTCCAGCGGGGAAACCTGCCCAGCATTTGATCCGTGCATTTCTCCAACATGGAAAAGGAAAGTCCAGATGACGAGGATGTTGATCTTCTGTGCCATGTTGACGACCGGAGTGCTTTTACAAGCACTGCAGGATCGCCCACCGAAGGTCGAATTCATCGAGTACTCTGTTACGACTTCCACCAACACGGAACTTGAATCCGATCCCCGAGCGGTCGAGCCGGTCCCGCAGCCCAAGTCGTGGTCTCCGGAACAAAGGCGCTCGATCCAAGCACGTCTCTCTAGTTGGTCTCCCATCGACCGCAACGAATTAGATCGAGCCGATTCTTCCACAGAGGATCAACTGCTGCTCCTCGAATCGATTTGTCAGCGAGAACTGAGACGCCTCGGACAGAGTGCAGGCACCGCTGCAGAACCACTGCTCTACATGAACCTCAAAGGCGGTGCATCACTCGCCTATCGATCGCTGCGTATCCACGCCGGTACCGGAGAAATCGAACTCCCCGGAGGTCTGGTGATCCGAGTCCCAACATCACGCATCCGCGCAACACGCGTTGCTGCGCCGACCGCACCAGCCCACACACTTCCACCGGGTAGCCTGGTCGACACCCTCTCTATGATCGAGAGCATCGGCAGAGATGAGCCGATCGAAAAGGTCCGCTGGAACGCCTGGATTCAACAAGGGGGTCCCGAGGGACTGGTACGCCTGATCCCCTCGGAACGATCGAAACGGCTCCAAAATCTGACCAGAATCGCCTGGAGTCTTCCCACATCTCCACTTCCCGAGGCGGATGGCAAATCAACGGAACAACTGGAACGTTGGATGTCCTCGATCCGTTCAAGGCTGAGGGAAGGATTCCCGACCGAGCAACGTAGAGAAGTCCTGGAAAAACTCGACCTGTGGGACCAGTGGCTAGACATGCATGGAACCCAGAGTTACTCATCGCAGACGCGATACTTGCAAATCCGTCATCAACTTCGCCTGTTGAAGCTGGATATCGTCAAAAGCACAGGTTTTTAGCGAGGAGATCCCCGATGAATAAAGAACGAATCGCGGTCATTGGACTGGGACAATTCGGCACTTCCTTGGTTCGTGAACTGGCCCGCAATAAGGTCGAGATTCTCGCCATCGACAAGGATCCTCGAAAGGTCGAGGAGATCGCCGAATATTGTGACGACGCCCTGACTCTAGATATCCTCGATGAAGAGGCGATCCGAGATCATCTCACCGGAGTCCAGACGCTGGTGGTGTGCATCGGAGAAACTCCGATGCCAGGAATCTTGCTAACCACCATCGCCAAGGAGTTGGATATCCCGCGGATTCTTGTTCGAGCTCACGGAAATACCGCTAAAAAAATTCTCCTCAAACTGGGTGCCGACGATGTCTATTCGCCGGAGAAAAAAGCCGCTCACCAGATGGCGCAGAAATTGGCGGTGCCCAACTTCGTCGATTCCCTGCCGATGATGGAAGATCAGGCCATCGTCGAGATCCCGGTGCCGGAATCCTGGCTCGGCCAAACCATTGGCGAGATTAATATCCGCCAGAAACATGCTCTCAACCTGATCTGCATCCAACGCGCCGGAACGGCAGAAGCAGACTTCAGCCCAGCGATCGATGATCCTCTCCTGGAAGGAGACAAGATCTACTTGCTCGGATCGAAGGATCGACTGGCGAATCTGAAGCAGTTGGACTCTTAGTTCGACTAGCCCAGCATCACGCGACCGGCAGGTCGCTCGCCACGCGTCGTGGTACTGGAAATCGATGCCATCGCCAGAACCAGCGCCAGCGGCCCCAATCGACCGCAGATCATCGCCACCTCGATGATCCACTGACCCGAAACACTCAACTCTGAGGTCACACCTCGACTCAATCCCACGGTCGCCAGTGCACTGGTCACCTCGAAGGCATAATCGATGAATTGGTAGGATTGGCCTTTTTCAACCAGCAGTAGCAAGCCCAGCAGGATTCCCCACAGCAGCATTCCGATGATCGTCAGGACTGCTGCGGTCCGGATCACCGTGTCGGGTATCCAGCGTTTCCAGGCCACCACCGGACCCCCGCCACGCAACTCCGACCAAGTCGCCAGGACCAAGACACCGAGGGTCGTCGTCTTCAAGCCCCCGCCCGTCGACCCTGGAGAGGCTCCAATGCCCATCAGGAACATCAAAACCAGGGTACTGGCCAGAGGGAGTTGGCTGGTTGACGACGTATTGAATCCGGCAGTCCTAGCCGTCACGGTCCAAAACCATGCATCGGGCCCCGCTCCGGTGATGGACAGGAGTAGGCCTCCAACCGCCAGCAAGATAAAACTAACCGAGAGAATTAACCGGGTCTGGAGTGGGACTCGCTGGCTTCTTCCCGAACGATAGTGGCGCCACAGATCGAGAAGTACCGGAAATCCGAGTCCGCCGACGATGATCAGTAGTGCCATCACCGCACGTGATATCGTCGGATACGACTCCAGTGATGTGGAATGGAGTGAAAATCCCGCATTGCAGAAAGCACTGATGGCATGGAATAGAGCATCGAAGAAGGAACCCTTCGATTCTGGCGCAAGGAACAACAGCAAGGTGCCGATCGTCTCCACCAGTAGTGTGGAGATCACGATCACACTCAACAATTGCTTCAATTCAGCGATTCCGACTCCATCGAGCGCGTCTCGTACAGCTCTGCCCTGACGGATTCCTAGGCCATTGCTCAGTACCATGGCAAAAAAGGCAAACAGACTGATGACACCGAGGCCTCCCAGTTGAATCAATCCCAGCAGCAGCCACTGTCCCTCGACCGACAATCGGGAGCCAACATCGATGACGGTCAGGCCTGTGACCGTCACGGCACTGACGGCGGTGAAGATCGCCTCCGAACCGGTCAGCGGGTCGCCACCCCCCTGGCAACGAGGTTGCACCAGTAGCAGCGCTCCGACTAGCACTGGCGCCAAGAAGAAGAGGAAAACCACCAGAGCGCCGCCCCGTCGCATTCGATCGAGCAGGAAAGAAAGCGCTCGCAACAGACTGAATCCAAGAGCCAGCAGGGCACCGATGATGACCAGCACTTCATGACTCCAAATGGCGCCAGTCAAGCACAGCAGCAGCACCGTAAATCCGGGTAGAGCAGTGCGAAAAGCGCCGATTCGAATTTGCAGGAGCAACTCGATCAGGGCCACAAACCCCATTGCGAGGGGGAGCGTGGCCCATCCCTCGACCGGCGTGCTACCCGTCGGACTGAGGAACCAAGGGCCCAGCACCATCAAAGCGGTGACTGGCATCAATACACGGCAGGAGTAGGAGATGAAGTTCATGGCGATTGATTGTGCAGGAACTCGGCTCTTGGGGCCAGTGCGTCTGGATTCTGGTCGGTGGATCTGCTAAAAAACGGCACGACATCGGGGTTCAATCCAGTCCGACAACCCCTATTCCCTGTCAACAGGGCCCTGTAGCTCAGTGGATAGAGCACCGGCCTCCGAAGCCGGGTGTCGCACGTTCGAATCGTGCCAGGGTCATTCAAATCGGCGCCGGGAGCCCTCGCTCCCGGCGCGGGCTTCTTTGCGGGAGGATCTTTGAATTCACCCACTACGGAGCAGGAAGGTCCCGACACCTGGGTCATCGGGGATGTCCACGGTTGCCACTCCACCCTCAAAAAGCTGCTCGATTCGTTGCTGGAAATCGATCTTGATAGTCGATTCGTTTTCGTCGGGGACCTCGTCGGTAAGGGCCCCGCCAGTCTCGAGGTGCTAAAAACCGTCGATTCGCTGGGGGATCGTGCCCAGGTGATTCTCGGCAATCATGATCTGCATCTGCTTGCGGTTCATGCACAGGTGGCGAAATCTCGCCCTGGTGATCTGCTGGAACCGTGCCTCGAAGAAGCGGAACCTTCACCTCCATCCTCGTGGTGCTGGGTTCGTTGGCTGGAGCAAAAGCCTCTCGCCCTGCTCCAATCCGATTCGACCGGAACCCCGTGGTTGTTGGTTCACGCGGGAATCCATCCGCAGTGGAGTGTCGCCGAAGTGCTGATCAGAGCTGAGAGTCTCTCCCATCGTCTTCGCAGCGGTGATTGGTCTTGGTACCGAAACATCACCGATCCTGATGGATATACCGCAGCCATCCTGACCCGTCTGAGAGGATTCAATGCAGACCTGTCACTGGCGGATCAGTGGACCGGACATCCAAGTTCTTGGCCTCCATCGGTGACCCCTTGGTTCCAGATCGAGAATCGACTCACCCGGGAACACGCGAGTGTCTCTGGCCACTGGGCCGCTCTAGGGCTGGTTCGCCATGAGAAGCACATCAGCATCGACGCGGGTTGCGTCTATGGAGGTGACCTGGTGGCCTTCTCGCTAGCGGGCGGAAGGACTCACCGAATCGCATGCTTGCCAGAGGATCGTATCGATCAGGACTAGATCTCGTCTTCGAGCAACTCGTCGATGATGTAGGTGCCCGATCGCTGGTCCTTGTGGACACTGATCAATTGATGCTTTTCGGCATCGACAAGCAACTTGGAAAAGTGGGTGTAGCCGTGATATTCCTCGCTAAAGGTCGGCTGCTTGCGCTTCATTGTTTGCTTGACCATCGACGCCCAGATAATTTCGTAGTTCTCTCGTTGCAGGGCAGCGATCGAACTGATCAACAGTGAGAAAGCGGCCTCTTGATCTTTGCTGACCTTGGGAGAGGCCTTCTTGGTCGTCTTGCGGATTCTCTTCTTGCGAGTCCGAACCAGATCTTCGTAAAAGATGAACTCATCGCAGTTATCGATGAGCAGGTTACTGGATGAATGCTTGACCCCGAGCCCGATGATCTTCTTGTTGTTCTCTCGTAACTGAGAGACCAGTGGCGAGAAGTCACTATCACCCGAGATCAACACGAAGGTATCGACGTGCGGTTTCGAGTAAGACAGTTCCAGGGCATCGACCACCATCTTGATATCAGCGCTATTCTTGCCACCCATCCTGCGCTGGGGAATGTCGATCAGTTCGATCGCACACTCATGAAAGGGTCGCTTGTAATGAGTCCAGTTGGACCAGTCAGCGTAAGCTCGCTTGACTGTGATTTTGCCCTTCTCGACCAGTCGGTCGAGAATCTTGGAAATATCCAGTTTGGCAATTTTGGCTTCCTTGACACCGATGGCGATGTTGTCGAGGTCGACAAATACGGCGATCTGGTGCTCCGGCTCCGCCTTGTTATTGTTCAATTCAGTCCCCCTTCGATCGGGGTACCGGCGAGTCCTACATTCCTGAAAACGGGAAGGGACGCCAGTTCATCTGGAGAATTCGTCCTTCTTGACTCCCACTCGGGGGATTCAAGGCTGAACGAGTGGTCAATCCCCAACCGAGGATCGACGAGCGGCTTCTCCGGCGAGAAGCAGACCTGCACATCATGCCATGTCCTCCCCCGTCGATGCAACCCCGCTCGGGCACCGATCTTCCGAAGAGACAGAGAGTGCCATCAGGGGGAGCAAGGAAAACCCTGCATAGGAGATGGATCCAGACCGTATTCGGGGAATGGAGCCCCAGGAGGAGGTCCCGCAGAAAAGACAAAATCAAGGATCCGGATCGGATCTGCCAGGGTCAACCTTGCATCGTCATCCACATCCAAGGCTTCCAGGCAGGGGCTCGTGGCCACCCCAAACAGCACCAACAATTCATGAATCGCGTCCGCGAGATCGACCATTCCATCGCGGTTGGTATCGCCTCGGACAAAGAGTGCCGGAACCGAAGCCGCATCGAGGGGATTGAACCCGAACTGCGCCTCTTCGAGATTGGCCACCCCGTCGAAATCCTGATCTCCGAGTGGATCCGCCAGCAAAGCTCGCTGGAGGCCAGTCAGATCGCCGTGACCGATGGGATTCGCAACCATTTCCAACGAAAGGATCTCACTCTGAGAGGAGATCCTCACCAGTGCCGATCCATCCCGACAAACCACCGTAACGGTCCCATCTCCGTTGGCACTGATGCCCAATGGACGAGCGGGCACATCGATGATCGATTCGACACCCAGATCGCCCACCACCACTACCTGATCGCTGGTTTGACAGCAAAACCAAGCTCGCCCCTGCAGGTCGGTGGTGACGGCGATGGGAAAGGTGCCGACCGTCTCGCTCCACAGCACCTCTCCGGTAGAAGACAATCGCTTCAAGCCGCCTTTCTCGGCAACCCAGACACCTCCCCCGTGAGCCGCACTGATTCCGGTCGGGAAGAAACCCACCGGGAAACTCGCAAGCAGCGACCCGGATCCATCGAGAAGATCGATCTGGTTCGCATAGGAGCAACTGACCCAGATCCGTCCATCGGAATCGATCGAGAGACCATAGGGGACCGAGCCGACCGAATGAGTGGCGATGATCCCCGAACCCGATTCGATCACGATCAAATCATCGAGTCCCGGTCGGGTTCCCCACACCAGGCCGCTGGCATCGATGGCCAGCGACTGTACGCCCACCACGGTATCGACCACTTCGACGATGGATCCACTGGCATCGACATGAATCACCTGCTGGCTGCCATCGATGGCGATCCAACCGCCGCCATCGGCGGTTCGAGCGATGGCTCGCAGATCGGTGGAGAGATTCACTATGGGTGTCGAACCCGCCTCCCCGTGGACCCAAAGATTCTGCTGGTCACCGTACCAGGCCCCCTGACCGAGAAGACCTGTCGGAAAACCGATCCAAGTCGAAAAAACGATCGCACAACAGAGCAGAATCTTGCTGGGGAAGGACATGAAGTTTCCTCTCTCGAACGGGGATGGGCAGGTTGTAAGTTTCATCCGGTGGTCTCGCAATCCAGGTTGTCATCGCTCAGGTCTCCACCGGCCACTGGGAAAGGGTATAGCGGAGACGGCCCCTGTGAAAAGAGGAAAGATAAGATGTGGATCACATCGGAGAGATCCAGCGCCCCATCGTCGTTGCTGTCGGCGGAATCGAGGCAATCCAGCGATGTCCCAAGAAACAAGTAATTGAGTAATCGGATCGGATCGGCCAGATCCACCTGTCCGTCCAGATTCAGATCCGCGCGGACAAAGGCCCCGACCCCGCCGTGAACGGTGATCGACTCGACACCCTGTTGGGTGGTAAAAATCCGCCCTCCCGAGACACAGATCCGATTGGGAAGATCTCCCCCGGTGAGAGTTTCGACCAGTTCACCGCTATCGAGCTGATATCGTGACACGGTTCCTGCGAAATATTCAGCCACGAGGAAGGTGTCGGAATCCCCCTGGACCACGGCACTCTGAACCGGATCGACCGAATCCATCGGGTATTCCATCATCAGGGTCCGGTTGATGAGGTCGATGCGGTAAACCACCGCACTTCCTCCGAAGATGGTCAGCAGCGCACTTTGGTCATCCAGGATCTCCAGGTCACTCGGTGCAGGAAAATCTGAAGTCTCGACATCGATGATGAGTTGATCGAGCAGTTGACCATCGATCGGGTTGATCCACTGCAACAGCGGCGCCGCCGTGAAGTCATTGCCGGGGAAACCGACCGGAACCAGCAGGGAACCATCTTCGAGTGCCGCCATGGTAGAGATGCCTCCTGCGACTTCGATGTGCTGAATAACTTCCTCGGTCAGCGGATTCAGAATCACGATGTTTTCATCGGATCCGTCAAAATTACCGCCATTGGAAGAGACGATGATTTCCCCGTTCCAGCCGAGGGCCAGTCCCGATGGATATCCGATGTCGGATCCAGAACTGTCCGTGAACGGTACCGAAGAGACCTCGCCGCTGACCAGATCGACCCTGAACAGACTGCTGACGGTGGAGCAACTGACCCACAGATCGGAGCCAGAGATCAACATATCGGTCGGGTAGTAGCCGACATCGAAAGTTCTCAGCACCTTGAGAGAGCGAGCATCAAACTCGACCACCTGATGGCCGCTGTGATCCTCGACCGGCTCACCCATCGGAGCCACATCCCCACAGATCGAGGCATAGCCAAACTGGTGAAGGTCATCGATCACAATCGAGTAAGGGTGAGAATCGACGATCGAAGAAGGATTCGAAAATGAAACCTCGGCGATCGGATCCCCGCAAAAACCGAGGACCGGCACCCAACAACCCATCAGCACAAAGATTCGCAAAGGTGTAGTGGTTGAATCCACAGATAGGAGTGAAAAAAGCGCTGAAAGCAACGGGACCTCACCTCTCTGCTCGGAGTGCTGGATGCCGGAGTCACGCACTGTGCGTACACCGGAGCCATCCAGGTTGGAATCAGACCCGCACAAACGGGCCCGATTCGCCTGACAGGAGGTCTTCTGGCTCCCGGATCATCCTCTCCCTGCGCCTTGCCACGGAATCCCGTAGTGGCTTTCCAGGCTCAAACCTGGAGTGCAGGGGTTGTCCCCGGTTACAGCGGCGGCACCGCGGTGGAATCTCACCACACTTCCGATCCAGGTTGCCCCGGATCAATCCTGTCACGGCCCTAGATACAAAACCTTTTACCCCGGTTCAAGGACCAACAGTTGAATTGAGCCAGATACGGCCGGACACTGGGGTCATGGCGAAATCAGCTTCCAGAACTCGATCTTCTGACCGCAAGGTGACCGTGACCACCCTGCCCGCACGACTCAAAGAGGGGCCACCGGCCATCTCCATGGTGGTAGGACAGGAACAACTGCTGCGCCGTGAAGCGATCGAAATGCTCCTGGAATCCCTCCCGGGCGGCACTCCAGACTCCGACTCGATCATCCGCTACCAGGGAACCCGCTCCGCCTCCGACGATCAGATTCGTGAAATATTTGACGAACTGAGGACTCCGAGCCTGTTCGGAGGAGGTCCTGTAGTGATCGTCCAGGACGCTCAGAACTGGTTCAAATCAGATCCCGATGCCTGGGTCAAGTTTTTCTCAGCGGCCCCCACCGGATCCCTGCTGATCCTCACCGCCGACGCACTCGACGGTCGAAGCAAGGTGGCCAAGGCGATCACCAAATTCGGTCTTTCCATCTCCGCAGATCGACCCTTTCACCGGCCACCCCCCTGGCAGCCCGATGCCAAGCCTTGGGAACACGAGTTGAATACCTGGGTGATCCATCGATTTCAAAAACAATCTTTGAAGGTGACGGCTCCGGTGGCCCAACTTCTCATCGATCGAATCGGTCCGCAGATGGATCAACTCGCCGGAACCATCGAGAAGATCTCCACCATCTGTGATTCTCGTCAGATTCAGCAGGTCTCCGAGAGCATCGTCATCGATAACAGTGCGGCCGGAGGCGACGGGTCCGCTTTTGAACTGGTGGATTCCTGGTTCGAGCAGGACCGAGCACGATCACTCCGGGTGCTTTCCGATATCGTTGCCCGAGGGGCTCTCGATGAAAAGAACCAACGAGTTCGAGACCCCCAGAGGTTGTTGCTTCAGTTTCTCGCCCTATCGCTCAAACGTGCCCGAGAGTTGAGAAGCGTGCATCGAATCGTTGCCGAAGGCGGAGGAGAACAGCAAATTCTCGAACAAGCAGGGATCGCCCGCCCGTTCCTGCCGAGGATTCGCAAGCAGTACAAAAGTTGCGATCTTCCCAGAACCCTGCGGATCATCGAAACCTTGATCGAGATGGACTGGCAACTCAAGAGTGGTAGTGGAGCTTTACCGGTAGAGTTGATCGAGCGCGCAGTGGTCAGCGTCTGACCCGATCCCGTCTCAGGGCGCATCCAATCGGATACTTCTCATCCTCGGAACGATCTGTCGAAACACTTCCTCACTATCGAGCCCGCGAGAGATCCACTGCACATGAATCTCGACCAGCAGCTCATCGGTGAAGTCTACCTTGGGAACGGTGCCATAACGCACCTCCACTGAGATTCCAGGCCACCGAGAGATCAATGGTTGCCACGGTGGATTCTGGATCAAATCGGTCACCGTTGCTCCGTCGCGAATCGTCCCTTCGAGGGCGGAGAGGACCACTTCCGAGACCTCGATGGCCCGGATCCGATCGACCGCACGCCGATGCGAAGCGGTACCTGCGGCGAACAGGGAGATGGCAGCACTGACTCCGACCGTCAGGATTCCGAGAGCCACGACCACCTCGAGCAAGGTGAATCCTGATTCTTTGTGCTGCACTTTCATCGCTGCCCCCCCGGATCCCGGGATCCTGGAATCCGAACCGTTTTCCGGAATTCAGAGCCGTGGACCACCGGCCGCAGACGTGCGTGTTGCTGCGCTACCGAACCTCGCATTCCTCTTTCGCAATCGAGAAAAGCACCTCGTGTGATGCGCCCCACGCGAATCCATTCGGAGTCGATGCGGATGTAATGATCAGGACCCACTGGATACTGCGCGGTGGAATCAACCCGAATCTCAGCGGTTCTATCGTCGATATCCGAAATCAGTCTTGCTAGAGCCATCGACCGGGCAGGTCTCAGAACCAGCAGCACCTCGACGGTGTCGGGGAACACATCATCGGAGGGATCATCTCGACTGTCAGGATCCCAGCGAATTCCAGTTTTTCGATCCATCGGCAAGATACCGCGAGTCGAATCCCAGCGGGTGATCGGGGGCTGGATTTTGCCATCGACCCAGCGACGACGATCTCCACCCCAGAAGGACCATTCGATGTAGAGCACACCATCGGCGATGGGGCGACTCCGCATCGGAGTGCCATCGACATCGGGCGCCAAGTTGGCCTGATTGAAAAGGGTGCCTTCGCCCCCGATGGGGCTCTTGAACCCCTTCCACAACACTTCGGAACCTGCCGCGGGTCCCATCGAATAGCTCACCTCGCACAGGCCGCCAGGGGCACGAAGAATTCCCAGCCGAGCTTCCATCGCATCATTTCGGTAATCGATGTCGGCAAGACCGCCCGTCAGCGATCCAGCAATCCGGGTGATCGGATTGCGAACCTCCTCGTCAAGCACACTGACCATGCGCAATCGGGATCGACCCAGAGCGTCACGATCACACAGCAGCAGTACATCGACGAGTCCACCACCAGGTCCAGGATCGGGTTGCGAGAAGAGAGATCTCAGATCGGCACAAAGCGGCTGCAGAATCGCCTCCGATCGTTCGATCGCTTCACGTCTCGATTCGCCGACTTGCCAGGTGGAAATTCCATCTTTCAGAAACACAACCAGGCCACTCCCGAGCATCACGAAGATACCCAGCGATACGAGAATCTCGATCAGAGTCATTCCTTGTTCTTTGTTCATCAATACGGGTATTCCTCGTGATGCAAGATACGCCACTCCTTGCGGTGCTCGATCGCTACGCTTTTCAAGATGGGAAGATGTTTCCATTCGTCATTCCAGATCCCCGACTGACGCGTCAGGCCAAAGGCTCCTTTTCGGTGACGATAGTGAATCCGAATTTCAATCGCATCACCAAATCTCCCCAGTCGATTCGCGTCATCTGGATCGTCGAACAGATAGAGCCCACCCGGTGCATTGGTCGGAGTGGAATCCCAACCAGGGATGCCATCAAAACGGGCGAGTATTCGTACGGTTCCGGCGGTGGAACGGTTTCGAGACTGTTCCACAGCCCAACTGATGCGGTCCCACATCGTTCCTGGCATCGTCCAGGCCCGCTCGAGATACTGGAGATCCTTCGATTCCACCAGCGGCTGATAACGATCGTGATGTCGAGCCAGAAGTTCGATGACAGGGGTACCCGCGGCATGGACCTTAAAATCGGTGCCGAAGCGACCGCGGAAAATTCCCTTGCCAGTGCGATCGTCACGGAACAGTCCAAAGCTACCGCCCTGCGCTCCGGTGTGAGCGATGATCTCGTCGGGTGTCGAGACGATTCCGTCATCCACCAGCAGATATCCCTCGCCGGAAGGGAATCCCAGCAGCTGGCGATTCTCACCTTCGTTTCCGGGAAGTCCCATCACCTCCAGCGTCAAACCCGATTCAGCGACCTGCCCGGCGAGCCGTGCCACTGGGATACTGGGGAGCGGAACCAGAGGTTCGTGTCCCAACTCATTGCTAGCACGTTCCGTGGTGAGCATTCCTCGGGTCATCACATCGATGGTACGACTGGGGATCAACCGCAATTGGTGGGTATTGGTCACAACTTGAACAGCACCGGCGGCGTCGGTGTAGGACCACTGATAAACATACCCACCCACCGATGATCCGAGCTGGCCGCGCAGCACATTGCGTAGCACCCCGTTCGAAGCTTGCTGGTAGTAGAGCACTTCGTTGGTGGGTCCGGAGATCATCTCAAGGAATCCGCCGTTGGGAGGTAGGTTGGCGGTGTTGTTGACCCGGACAATGTTGACCACTTCCACTCTCAGGTCTCGGTTGGGGTCATAGGGAACCACCTCCCCTTCACCGAGCGCATCTTCATCCAGGTAAGGATCGCGCGGAAGATCCTGCTCCAACTGGATCACCACCGAGGCCTCGACCGAGCCGGGGTCAAAGGTGTAATGCATCACCTCATCATCGACCTGAAACAATCCTTCTCGTTTTCCCAGCCCAAATCCTCGAGGATCGCCGACTGAAAAGGATCGAACCGATCCTGCAGTGAAATCAGTGGCACCTTCCGGTGGCGTCACAGCGGAAGCGGTGAGTTTTGAACGAGCCAACAAGTGAATCTTGTCGAGCACTCCGCCCGGCTGTTCAGAATCCTGTTCCGTGTATCCGCTACGCAGCACCTCGGTTCGAACCCCCGACGGCAATCCCGGCGAAGCCTGGATCGGCATCGTCCGGAACCCACCATTGGAAGCGGCGGGAAATGCATAGGTGTCGACGTCACTCGAGTCGAGGCGACTAAAACGAACCTCGTCCAGGGTCCCCGGTGCATCGATCCCATCGCCGCTGATCATCGATGACCCGAAGCGAATCTCCCCGTTGGATGAAGAAGGTAAACCACCACTGGGGAAACGACGGATTCGTGGATCCTGTCCCGGCCGATAGATTCCCTCAGGAGGCCAGTAAAAGCTGACATAGGTGCCACTGTCGGTTTCGCGGACCTTGCGAACTCTCAGCGGCGTTTCTTCTCGCAGCCGGGTAGTCGGATCGCCATAGCCATCCCCGAGGATCACTTCGTCACCAAATCCAGCAGAGGCCCCGACCGCGCGGACCACCTGAGTGATCTCCTGTCCGGCAGCATGGCGCACGATGCCATTCATATCCCACAGTGGCCGATTACGACGGAATGGATCACTGGTGTTGATGTACTGGTCCCCGGTGAAGCCACGAAAGGCCTCGACCTGATCCGGATCACAGATGAAGAACTTGCCCTCGGCGATCTGCGTGTATCGAATCCATTCGGCATCCTGGAGCAGCCCGAGACTCTGCGAGCCAGGCATGTAATCGATCTGAATCACACCGGAAGGTGCATAACTCAGATTCAAATCGGTCGCATTCGACTCGATAGAAACACCCCTGACCTGCAGGGTGGTTGTGGAGGTGGCCGTGATGACACCCTGGGTCGCCGTCGAGTTTAGCAGCGCTCTACCCATGGCGGTGAAGCGATAGAGGCCAGGGATCGGTCCCGGAGTGATGGAGGAGTACTTGGCGAATTCAGACGCCACCAATTGCGCCCTTTCGATCCCCTGCTGGGTCCACTGTTGGATATGAAGATATCCTCGCGGCGGAAAACCCAGTTCCAGAGGATGGCTTCCGTTGGTCTGAACCAGCAAGGAAGACGAAGTGGCCGCAAACGGCTCCAATTCCAGGGTACTGGTCACGGGACTTCCGGCAGAGAAGGGGATCTGGGTCGAGGCACGTGAAAATGTCGCAGGCGTCAATTCCACTGCACCTGTACCGGTGTTGAAGGCCGCAACCCTCATCGTCGGAGTGATCTCAATCTCCAGAGATGCCCCACCAGGACCGATGATGATGTCACTGGAGGAATCGGCCAGTCCGCGTCGTGGATCAGAATTGGCGATGGGCAATGAATACCCCAGAAGCCTTACAGGAGTGCCCGCAGCATGGCTCGACCGAACCGTCCCACGAACTCCGCGCCCGATCGGAGGAGAGCCGTTGAGCCCTGGTGACCTGACGATGAAGGCAGCCCCTTCCCGACCCGAGTAATCGATCGCTTCAGAACCCACCAGCAAGGTGCCCATCGGGGGGAACCGGGTCGCCATGTCACCATCGACGATGGAAACACGATTGCCCGAGAATGAAAGCGCACCATTGAGGCGTGACAACCAGGACTGACGACCGACCGGCCGACGATCGATCATCAGCACCAGATCTCCAGGCCTCGTCGATCTCCATCCCGCAGAGATGTGATACCAGGTGTCATCTGCAAAGTTGATGGTCGTGACCGAGTGCCGAACCTCTGCCGCAGGTAGAACATTGGTATCCCACGCCACTGCAGATCCGGTCTCATCAAAGACCTGCAGCACCAGTTCCTGTGTATCCCCGGAGAAGAACAATCGCACACGATCACGATATCGATCCAGGGTCGGGCCCACGGTATCGAAGATAATTCGGTTTCCACTTCGCGAGCCCCAGCGCGGGCGGTACCAGAAATCAATCATCGCAGGGATGGTCGAAAGGGCGTCTTCAGTCGAATTTTGATCCAAAACTTGGGGATCAGGCGCCGCCCCCCTGCGTCCTCGGCCCCGAGTCGGTTCGGTTTCTTGCTGGAGGAGAATCGATCGCTTCCAGGAACCGTCTTCCAGTTCATACCCCTCGATGGTTTCGCTAAAGTGCTCGACATCCAGCAAGCCGACCGAGCCGAAACCGTAGTTCCCTGAATCTCGATCATACGAGATGGTCGCTCCACGAAGAGTTCCTTCATCGAGAGAAGGCCCGGTGAACTTGCGACGGTTGAGAGGGATCGGACCACTGATCACCAGGTTCGACGCCCGACCGGGGACGAAAGTCGTGTTGAATCGAGAGAACATCCCACCGCTCGAATTACGTGTGAGAAAGATGGAAGACCAGTCCTCCTGCGTTTCCAGCCTTAGCGAAAGCGGATCCGGAGGTGCAACCTCGATCACCTCACGAAGGCGAACCGTCGCTTGAGGAGTACCCACCGGGCTCCTGGCCACTCCGGTCGATTCAACGGTGTAGATCTCAGAAGTGGCGTAACAAAATCCCGTGGTGGAGATGGAGAGTCGTGGCTGATTTGGGTTCAGTGCGTTAATGAGAATCGCTTCGGAATCACCGCCATCGAGGACGCCACTCATCTGAGCGGCTTCCACCACCTCCCGCAAAGCGGCGAAACCAGAAATCGGCATCGCTTCCATCAGGAGGTCGGTCAATCCACGCGCTTCTTCGACGGTCACTCCGTTGAATCGTGCCTCGAACCGATCGGTGGAGAGCCCGGTCAAGACCGCTTCGAGGACCCTACGAGGGGCGGTATTGATGTTGACCGGATGCCGAAGTGCGGCACTAACCATCGCCTCGCGCTCGCCCCACTGATATTTCAAGGGTTCCTTGAGAATCACACCGCCCTGAAAGATGGAGCCAGCTCCCAATCCCCGGAATCCTCCCCGAGGAGTCGGGAAAGCCCCCGCAGCGAGTCCATATTCAACCTTCGAGGGATCATCGATGCTGCGGATTCTCACCACAGTTCCAGGATTGAAGAAGTCATACCGTGGCAGACGCATCTGCGGGACTCCGAGTAGCGCACTATCGGTGATCTCTCCCTCGACCATCTGTTCCTGCGACCATGCCCTCGGCTGGGTCGAGGTGGTCGTGATCAGGTCGCGGATTTGCTCAAACTCAAAAGCTGAAAAGGTTTCCATTCCGGGGAGATCAAAAATTTCCTGGTAAGCGAGGATGGCGCTGGGGAAATAACTCTTGCCCCTCTTCTTGATCTTCTTCAGCTCCGGTGCGATGAAGGTCAGATAGACACCCTTGAATGCATTCCCCCTGGCCTTGGTCAGACCAAAGCCCGCGACCACCTCAGCCGCTTCGATCACCGCAGCTTTTCCACGAATCGACTCGACCAGATCGACCACATCCTTGGGGATGTTATTATCGAGAAACATCTTTCGTGCTTTACGATATTCCGCTTCATCCACTTGTTCTGTATCCCCCTGGAGCAAGGATGGATCGATCCCCGCACGCACCAGCATCTCTGTGGTCAGACCCCATTCCGCCATGTTCTTGAAATTGAGCCCCACCACTGCCAGGGTCTTGAGGAAATAGGGAACCACCGACCAATCGGCAATCTGACGGATTCCAATCGGAGTACGGAAGGTCGCGATTTCACCGTCAGAGAGATTGGCGAGCCGATGCAAGAAGACCTTCAACCCACGAAGGTCGAAGACTGGCCAACCTTTCTGGTGCTCCCATGTCCCCGACAGGTATTGTCCCCTGAAGATCCCGGTCAACGCTGTTTCAGTTTTTCCAGTGTATGAAATCGCCTCGACAGTGAAGAAGATCGGATTGAGGATCACGACGACACCATCAATCGTCTCCGGATCATCATCCGCGGGAAAAGAAGAGGTGTCGTCGAGTGGCAACTCTCCCAGATCCGTTTCATAGCTGATCGCTTCGGACAGATGACTCCCGGCCAACAAGTTGCCCATGAGATTAGGCATCGCAGAGTTGATGTTGATCTTGCCCTGCTCGTCAGTCACGCGAGCATCGAGGATCACCTGAGAATTACCTCGAATTTGAAAATCCTCCGGAGGTGTACCGACCACAGGTACAGTTGTGATCACACCAGGAAAGTCGACTTTCAATTCGTCCAGTCCATCGACCAAGTCAGGAGCCTCCACTCCGGGGCGCCAGCGATCTCGTTCTCGACTATGATGAGTATCGAACAATCGGCTAAGAGCATGTCCTCTGGCACTTTGCGCAGCGAGTTGTGCGTGCTGCTGTGCGATTGCCCGAGCGGCACCTCTTTCTTGAAGTTTCATCGAAATCACAAACGGAGTACCGATCGCTGCCAGCGCGGAGAGCACCAGGATGACCATCAACAAGGCCATTCCTCGTTCAAGATTTCTCTCTGGCTTAACCACGAATAGCTCCCGTCATATCAATCACGATGTTATGAAGACGAAGCACTGATGTTCCATCCACATCGCCAATTCCGTAGTGCATTCCTGGAGTCAATGGCACCGGGTTCTTCTCTTCTTCCTCTTCGATGAGAGCATCTGGATCGGTTTCCCAGCCTTCCAGATGCTTCATCAGATCCGAGATGGGATCGCCAAATGCCTGGACGATCTCACCGTCTCTAGCCGCCTGTTCCTGTCGCTCTCGTTCGATGCGATCCCTGAATCCTTCTTTTGCAACTGCAGTTCCATCTGCGGCTTCAATTTCAGAAAAATCTCCGACCTCCGCCACGTGAATCACCACAGGGAAATTGTGCAGCAACGGATCGAGAGCCCCTCGGCTGTCGAGATAAATCAGCGTCGTGGGACCCAACAGTTCGATATCGATGGGCAATTCGACGATCTCTGGTGTCGTTGCCACCCTCAGGACCACCTGATCGATGGCTCCCATGAAAAATCGATTGGGATGACTAATCCACAGATCGGAATCGCTGTGAGGGATTGCAGTGGGTAATGGCGGCCACTGTTCGATCATTTCGAAGCCCTCAGGAATCCAAGCCTGCTCGACGCCGTCCACCTCGAGAATCAGTTCGGTACAATCAAAAGTGGCTCTCAGGTGTACCCATCGATCCGCAAGGACCGCAGATCCCTCCGTCTGGGCGCGGATGTATTGCCCATCGATGGCCCTCTGCGGATCACCGATCTGCATGTAAACGGCGCCATCGCCGAGGATTCCCATCTCGAATGAATCGGGAATGCCAAGCACGGCCATGCGCATCTCCCGCCGCGGATCGGAAAAGCCCCCATCCGGCTCAATTCCATCTTCTGGACGCCAGGGCGGCTTCCAGAAATGAACCCACGCTTCGATGGAAACCCCATTACGACCCTCGTAACTGGCCAGGCGACGAGCACGAAATGCGGCACCATCGTTGACGAACATCGCCCCTCGACCGATCGATCCGGCACAGGGTTCCACCTGGCCGACCAGTTCTGCTGGCTGGCGATAGGCACCGAGGGTCACCGATCCCGGCGGCAATAACTGCTTTTCAGGAAGGCCGTAAAAATCCTCGAAACCCCAGGCACCCGCCAATTGAAATCCGAAGGCGGTCACTTTACGATGCTCTGGATCGACCAGAATCCGGCTCTGCATCCCGGATGAGATCGACCAGTTCCGCGCAGCTCTGACCGTCGTAGAGATGCTGCTGGAAGCGATCTCCAGCGTCTGGGCCTCGCCGAAGGACCGAAAAACGGACATCGACATTCCGAGCATGACCGACAGGATCGAAAGCACCACCAGGAGCTCGATCAAGGTCACGCCGTGATTCGAATCGAAACTTCTTCTCACCATGGCGCCACGTCATCCGAGGCATCCGGATCATCGACATCGATCTGGTGAATACCATCCGGCCCCGCTGACCATATCTGGAAACGAAGTGGTTCATGATAGGTCGCAGTTTTACGAGAATTCCCTGCGTGGATCTTGATCGGGCCTGATTCTTGAGTCACAGAGTAATCGATGCCGTAATCTCTATTGTGAATGTAGACGTAAGGAACTCCCCAGGGATCTACGTATTCTCTCAGTTGTTCATCGCCGAAAACCCAGCGCATCTGCTGATAGAGATCTGCATCACCGATACGATCATCATCGAGATTCTCGAGAAACTCCTCCTTGAACTCGAAGTAACTCCGGCCTCTCGAGCGACTGGCGAGATGGGCCACCAAACTCTCGTTTCCCTCGTCTAGACCATTGCCGGAGATCTCGTACTCTTGCTCCATCGAACTGGGTGGGAAATCGCCGAAATCGAGTTGATAGGTTTCCACGCCCAGCACCAATCGTTGCATCTCCTGTTCGGCCAGGCCGATGGCACTGCTCTTGGTGGCAAAGCTCAGCATCTTCGAACCCAGTCCAGCCAAAACGCCGATGATGGCAATCACCACCAGTAGTTCGACCAGGGTGAATCCGGCTCGTGGTGAAGGGTTCATCTAGTACTCCTGCTCCCTGATTGAGACCGCCTTTCGGCGAAACACCTCGAACTCCTCGATGGCCAGATGATATTTTTCATCGAGAGGAGCCTGACCGGAAAAACCAGCCGTCAAGCCAGCCTTCCTGGCCGGTCGATATGGAATTTCCCGCGCCACAAGGATGCCGTCAAACCACAACTCGGCGCCCTCCTTGCCTTCCCGCGTGAAAATGATTTCCAACTGGTGAGCACGATCGTCCGGCGACCAGATGGTTTCAATCAAACCAAAGTCCTCCCCCTGTTCGGCATCGTCGCTGCGAACCATCTTGATCTCTTTCCCCCCGAGAAGGGCGAAACCAAGGACACCATCGGGATCTCGGAAGAAGATCAGCCCACCACCCGATTGGTCTTCCACACGAAATGCAATCCGCGTGCCAGTGCCAGCAGCCAATAACCGAAGTGTCGACCGAAATCCTGTCAGACGAGAAGTCAGGATTTCACGTTTCATCGAGGTCAAGCGGTCCGGTTGATGTTTCTGGACTCCTTCGATGATCGCCATGCCATCCTTGAGAGAAACGGAGACACCAAAGGCTTCTTCTTCACGCCAGTTATTCTGTAGTGAAGAGTCATTTGCTCGATCAAAATCATCGTACCAGTACTCTTCTGAAAGGGTCCGATTGATTCGTCGCTGAGCGCGCAGTGCCCAGCGCAAAGGAGCCGGCGCATCGGGCGCCCAGTTATCTCGCATCTTTTCAGGGAACAGGTCCAGCGACTTCCGCAGGGCTAAACGAGCGTCTTCGAGTTCACCATTGGAATGGAGGAACTCCGCCAGAGCATTCCAACCGTCGGGGTTCTTTGGCTGATCTATCGTCACCAGAGTCAGTGCATCTCGCGCTCTCTTCGGATCACCACCCGGTCCGCGTTGTGCGAGACCGAGGCGAAGCATCACATCAGAACCGTCGAGCCCACTGGCAACGGCGTATTCCAACCAACGTCTGGCTTCCGCCTGTTTTCCTCGTGAAAGAGCATGGTCTCCCAGCACCAGTGCGCATTCGGCAAAAGCAGCGGAGGACAGCACGTCGTGTCGCATGACCTTTTCAACATCCGAAGTCGGATCCCAGTTCGGATCTAGCCTCCGCCTCGCTTCGATGCTTAACAGGCGTGATTGCCAGGTGGCCTCAGCCTGCTCGGTCGCCTCCTGATAGAGATCTACCGCAGCCCTGGATTCTCCCTGAGATTCCAGTACGTAGGCTTCCACGAGTCGCCAATCCACGTTGACCTGGTCCCCCTCGGAAGCGGGCCCCAGTAGTCCTAGTGCTTTGTCGAAATCGCCCATCCTGGCGAAGGAGAGGGCAAAAGTGGTGGCAGCAATGGCATCGACACTTCCGGCCCGAAAAGCCTTCTTGAAGTCGTCTTGCGCCAGTACTAGTTGATCGTCGAGTAACCGAGCCGTACCACGATAGAGATAACTCTGCCCATCCGCACCACCCGCGGCGATCAGATCATCGAACAACTGTTCGATCGCATCGCGTGAATCCAGCGATCCAGCGGCATAGTCGAGGACCGCCCATCGAATTTCTCGCTGCAAGACCTCGACATCGCTTCCACCACCGCCTTTGCGAAGTCGACTGGCGGCCTGTCTCGACTCTTCACTACGACCCAGTGCATCGAGAAGTACCACCAATTTTTTCAGCGCCGCCGCGACGGAAGGAATCGTGACGTCACCTTCACTCTGGCGCATCAACAGCAACACGGCCGCTTCTGATTCGCCGATCTGGATCAGTTGGGTGACCGTGAGTTCGAAGAGACCTTCGATCTCGATGTTGGCACGAACACCCTTCAGAAGTGTCTGCGTCATCGCCACATCGGCAGTCATTTCATGATCAGTGGACTGGAATTGGCGAGCATCGTCTTGCTGGTAGATGGGGATCAACAGCTGGTAAGGAGCCGCCGATGTCGGATCGAGTTGGACGGCCATCTCCAGGTGATTCACGGCTTGCTCCAGCAGTCCGACTGCTGGATCCAGGCACCATCTGCCGATTTCAAATTGCTCGGCAGCTGAAGACTCATCAAATCCATCCTGCAGCCGAGTCTGGTAGACCTTTTCGGGAGGATTTCTGTAGAAGATGTTACGGACATCTGAAAGAGGGAAGGTGACTTTTCCCGCCGCAGTTTCAAATTGAATCAAATTCGATAACTCTGCGATGATCCTGCCCTCGAACTGATTTCCATTATTCAATTCGATGACATCGTAGGCACGGATCTCTAGATCGATGGCCGTTTGACCTTCAAGAACTGCCCGTGGGAACAGTAGAAAGGCGATGAAGAGCAGGCAACTGAACCACTTCGTCATTGAGACTCCTTCTCATCTTCGACCGCTACGGGAGTCGCCAGTTCGGCACGAAGGCGGGTCCTGGGGTCGCCAGACACCAGTGCCGGCAGCGGTACCCTGCGTAGTACGGGACTGAGGGGCGGCACGCCCAACAAATCTGTTGGAGCAGTTTTCCATTCGCTGACACTGGAGAATGGATTTCTGGCCATTTCTATGGGAGCCGGTTCATACCACTCCAGCCTCACCAGCCCTCCGACAGTTCCCCCATCACTGGATTCAGGGACCCTGAGATCGACCCCCGCCAGTGGATCTTCCAGGATGTAGGTTTTAGCTAGCCCCAGAACACTCAGGAGTAAAAACCCGAGGCAGATAACACAGAATCCCTTTTCGATGTTCCAGCGCATCAGAATCCCCTCCTCGAACGGTCGGATCCCCGACGAGTCGAGCCGCTGTCGACTCGAGGGTCTTCCATGTCAATTCCAACAACTAGTAAATCCACTTCGATTTTCTCACCGCCGGACTTTTCCTGGGTCACCCTTGTCGGCTCTAGTGACAGGAATCCGCCGTCGCGCTGAAAACGAAGCAGCATCTCCACCAATTGCTCGGGCTTGCAGAGCATCTTGACGTGGAGCGGATAACGAGCGAGCACCTTGTTAGGATCTTCTAATGCCTCCTGCAGCCGTTTCGCAGGGATCACATCATCAAGGCGCGCAACCCCGGTTTGAAGGCAGACCCTGGTGAATCGATCGAGAACTTCCAGCAGTCGATACCGATCGGCCCATTCCAGCAATGACAGATCAGAACGCTCATCAAAATTCGGAATCTCGGCGGGAGTCACCATTCCAGCTCGATTGGCCTGGTCCCTGAAGTTGTTCCAGACCAGGTCCTTGGCTCTCTTGAAATCAGTACTGACAGATGCCTCATCCACCGATGGTTGATGAATTGCTGAAAAAGAGATCCCCAGTTTCTTAAGGAGATCCAGATTCCGATCCTCAAGGGCGGTCCGAGATTTTCTCTCCACATCGACCACACCTTCGAGCCCCTCGAGATCCTGTGCGACCAGTTGGGCGTCCTCTTCATGTCGAATCAGGTTTTTTTCATGGTCGGCTCGATAACTGCTAGTGACATTAGTAGCGACCAGAAAAATCGCCAGTGCTGAAAGCACCTGAATCAAAACCTTGCGGTTTTTTTGCCAGATTTCCTGGATCATCCTCTCCCCCCGAACGGTGACTTCCTACGACGGTTGCCAGGACCCCGGTTACTCTTCTCCGGCAACTTTTCATCCGGAGAAACCAAGATACTGAATGGATAGGCGCCTGATTTCTGGTCTTCAGGTGTGGAACGAACCCGTTCAACACCAGGAATACCCTCGAGGTTACCCTGCAACGTCTCGATGGCTTCGAGGCCATTACGTCGAGAATTGTCCGCCTGGCCGATCAGTTCGATCTCGATACCGATCTCTGAATCGCCGACAACCCTGCGAAGGCTGATCTGCTCCAGTGAGATTTCGGAGGGAAGATCCTGCCGAAGTCGGTCGAGGATCTTCGAGTAAAACTTCCCCGTCTCGATCTCCTGGATGATCCTGGTCTCCCTTTTCCGGAACACATCGTTACTTTTTCGAGCATCTTCTTCTGCCGACCGCCAGTTGGAAATATCGCCGCGCCACTGACGAATCGTTTGGGATGCACCGGTAGCGCGTGCGGCAGAAACAGACACATCCATCGCCTGCAATCCGACGGCCAAAACCAACGCAGCAACACCGGCCCACAAAAAGCGTGTGTGGTCTCGAAACGTTCTGCGCTTGCGCTCGGCAGTGGGCAGCAGATCGACAATTCGATCGTCGGAATCGAGGGCTGCTGCTGCAGTCCCTATATTCAGAGTCCACTGCGATCCAGCGGTTCCCGCGAAGGAGACCACCTCTAGATCTTTATCCATCAATCGACGGAGCTGATCGCATCGACTTACGAGCTCTGCTCCGATACCCGAAAGTAGTACTCGATCTGCGATGACATCGTCAATCTTCAGCTGAGCTTTACAGAAGGAGAGAGAAGACGTGAGCATTTGCCCCAACTGACTGGTCCAGCCGCGGTGACAGCCGACCATCGCTTCTTCTCCATCGATCAGATCTCCCGAAACGAATGCGGCGATCATCTGACGTGCTTTCGCTTCAGAAACCGATGTTCGTTCGGTGACCAGATCGACCATTCCTTGAAGACCAAATCCGACACTTCGAGCAAAAAGTAATCGGTTTTCCCGAACCACGAGCACCTGTGTTTCAGTCTCCTGCACATCGCACAGCAAGACCGTCTGATCTTCGCTCTCAGGTCCGTGACTGGCGAGATGTCCGTGGAAAGTTCCGATCGCAGAAGGCAAGGCCAACTTCACTTGTCCATGGCCCTCCCGGATTTGGTCGATGAGGGGCTGGATCACCGAGTCTTTCCCGACCCCAAGCAGCAACAAGGTGTCCTCGGATAGGCTCTCCGGAACCAGCAGTTCGATGTGCCCCCCGGAGAGGGCATCACCAGTCTTTTCTGCGATCTCCTCGATCTCGTAATGAAGGATCAGGTCGAGCCGCCAGGAAGGTACCGGAGGCACGCTATGGTAGCGAAGTGATGAACTCTCTCCATCGAGCAGAAGTACAATGTTTCCGGTCGGAAATTTTCTGGTCGTCAGTTCCTTGACCCATGCCCCGATGTCTTCATCTGCGGGGGATTCCACCTCGTTAACCGAGACCACCTCAACGGTATGCCCGATTCCACGCACATGGACTGCACGCCAGCGGTGGGACTTCAACTCGAGAACAGTGACCTGTCCCTTGTAAGCCATCAGTCCCCCCTCGCAGTGATGAGTTTTAATTCCTGAGCCGCGATCGCCGCACCGGGAGATTCTGGATACTGATCCAGTAGCATGCGGAAGTAGAAGCGAGCGATCTCGAAACGATGTTTCCCTAGAGCGGATCGCCCACGAGCCAGCAGTAGTTCGACTTTCCCCACGGCCATCCGGTCATTTGCGTTTTGACTGGCACTCTTGCGCTGATCCAGGATCTGCTGCGACTCCTGGGCGGGATCTAGTCCGACAAATCTACCAACCGCCTCGCGACAAATTCTCTCCAAATACATGCTGGTTGAGGATCCTGGATACTTCCTCGAATCTTCGAGTACGGCAGCGATCTGGCCCAGCGCAGCGTCGACTTCGACCTCGATGCGTTCTTCGATCAGGTCCAGTTTGCGGGCCAAGTCCACTCTCCAAGGGAAATCGGCTCGGGCCAGTCGGATCAGTTGAGCCGCCTCTCCCTCAGATCTCGCGTCCAGCGTTCGGTTCACCTCGGCGAGAGCCTCCAGCACCCGGGATTGCTCGCGCTCGCTACTGGCGGAGAATGAAACATCGAGAGAACCTCCAGCGATGACGATTCCAGCATCGGCCACCAACAGTGCACCTCGACCGTCCTGACCGGGGATCACTGAGAACATCATCGGCTGCTGAAAGGTCGCAACCATCTGATCGTTACCGATTCCAATCGAGATCTCTGTCCCGGAACAGGGCTCAAGATCGGTCCAACGATCCGCCACTGCGACGGATTTACTGCCGGCAAAAACTTGCACCGGTGAAGAACCCCTTCGGATCGGCACCCTTCCCACCAGGATCATCGGAGTGGGTCGTTGCGGAGTCCAACTGGCAGCAATCTTCCAGCCGATCGAACGGGCAAACTGCTGAATCGCTACTTTTCCTTGTCCTTGTTCATCGAGTTCGAAGCCAAGCCGGATGGAACCATCATCGCCGCTGACGATTTGCTCACGGCGAATCGGTAAAAGTTGGCCCCAGGGCATGCTCCTTGGAGGACCGATCGCGATCCGCAAATCTGAAATCAGCTCCTGCCGCCCGCGCACCAACTTGCCGACTCCCGAGGCGTCGATGGCAAGATCCATCTTCTGTTCGGCATCTCCTGCGGTGATATGAATCAGTTGATCTCGCTGCGCTTCGACTGTGCGAATCACCATTTGATCCACCTGGATTTCTCTGCCTTGACCCAATGCAACCACGGAGACTCTTGCAGAACCTCCCTTGCCCGCCACCGGAGGGGCAAACTCGGCAGCATGACCACTCCAGTTGGAAGATGATTTCAAGGAAGAGAATTGCTCATCGACAATTCGATCGCCCTCATCGCGTGATTCAATCCAGCGGACGGACAGTCCGATTCGATCGAATCCTGTATTCTGGAGCCGTGCACTAAGGCGTAACCCTTGTCCCTGTTGCACCTCGAAAACGGTGTCATATTCGAGTCGCATGACACCTCGTGGATCGGAGGAGCCGCGACAAGAGAGCCATTGCTGGCCGTGGGGAGCCGCTTCCCCTCGCTCGACAACGAGTGAACCCTCACCACTGATCCAGCGCCACGGACCATCATCGAGCGGCCCAGGGGGAACCAGTTCAAAATGACCAGCACCGGAGAGTCGATCCCCCTCCGGGACCACCAGGTCAGGATTACTCGCGAGGTCTTGAAGCCAGCCGTAACCGGAGTAGAGCACCACCCCCAGTACCAAGATGAAGGCGATGGTAAAGAGACCCTGGGAACCCTCCGAACCGACATCGACCCGGGTACTTCGCCCCACCGTCATCTCCGCCGCTGGATTCGCGACAGGCCGATTCGCAGAAGATCGATTCGAGACAGCCCGATTCGCGACAGACCGAGTCGAGATCGAAGCGGCTGTCCCGCCATCCCTGGAGGGTTGTGCCCGGTTCAAGAAGCCTCTCGCCTTGAACTCCGTGGAACCAATTCGAAACTGAACACCATCGGTGAGTTCAAGTTTCTTGACCTTTGTTTGTCCCACCACAATGCCGTTTCCGGAGCCAAGATCGGCCATGTACCAGCATCCATCTTGTTCGAGCATGACGGCGTGCTTGGATGACACTCGACCGTCATTTAGGGTCACATCGGCTTCCTCGGAGCGACCGACAACGATCCTTCCGACCGCCTGGACCCACTGATCGGTACCTTCATGTTGATAAACTAGGCCAGGGCCAGTAGGTGCATCGTTCCCTCGTGAGGAAACAACACCATCGATCGGCGTTCGATCGGTCTCGTCATCGAGAGGGGCCCCGTCCAACAGTTCCAATTGGAACTCCGCATCTCCGATGTAGATGCAGTCTCCATGAGACAGCGACACCTTATCGATCTTCTTTCCCGCCAGGACACTTCCATTGGATGAGGAGAGATCTTGATAGACAAAGTCACTCCCTTCCCAACTAAACACTCCATGTTTACGAGAAGCCGCTCGATCGCCGATCACGATGCGGGAATCGGGGTCCCGGCCGACAGTGATCGGTTGATCTGAAATGTTGACGATAGTCTTGCGACCGAGGTCCTTCACGCGAATCCTGCCACTCATGCTAGATTCTCCCCATCCGTCTCTGATTTGCGCTTCAGTTGATACTTCTCGATCTTCTGATCCAGTGTTGGCCTGGAGACTCCCAATTGTCGGGCGGTCTGGCTTTTGTTCCATGAGTTCTCCTCGAGGGTCGCACTGATGACCTGCCGTTCCAGCCCCTCGGTCGCTTCAGCGACCAGTTCCCGAAGTGTGCCACGCATCGGCTCCCGATTTCCCGAACCGGCCGTAGGGCCATGCGACAACACCGATGGAGAAATCGTTTCTGGCACGATGACACCTTCGGAGAGTGCCACCAGTCGCTCTATTTCATTTTCCAGTTGTCGAACATTTCCAGGCCAAGGGCTGTGGTAAAGCGCATACAAAGTTCTCGGATCCATCTTGGGGCGCTCCCGATCATGACGGGAACAAACCTCATCGATGAAATGGTCTACCAGCAGAGGGATATCCTCGCGGCGTTCCCGCAGTGCAGGCAACTGAACCGTCAGCACATTCAATCGGTAGTAGAGATCTTCACGGAATTTACCGTTGCGAACCATCTCTTCCAGTTTCTGATTGGTGGCGGAGATGATTCTCACTTTCACGCGAATCGTATCTCGAGACCCAACTGGACGAATTTCCCCGTCTTCGAGTACCCGAAGTAACTTCGCCTGAAGATCTGTACTCATATCTCCGATCTCATCGAGGAACAGAGTCCCTCCGTCGGCCAATTCGAAAAGACCCTTCTTGTCACGATGAGCACCGGTAAAGGCGCCCTTGACGTGACCAAAGAATTCGCTCTCCAGCAAGTTCTCAGGGATCGCCGCGCAGTTCTGGGAAACAAAGGCGTCACTTCTTCGATCCGATCCAACATGGATCGCCTGAGCCACCAGTTCCTTCCCGGTTCCACTTTCTCCAAGAATCAACACCGGCATGTCGGTATCGATGATGCGATCGAGCAACTCGAAGACCCGGATCATGACCGGAGAGCGAGTCACGATTCGATCAAAGGAGTGCTTCAGATCAGGTCGCGCTCCACGCTTGAGCAATTCCCGGACATCCTCGGGTTCCACGTCGCGAGCGATCAACATCGCCTGTAGTTCCCGGTTCAGCGCCTCGACCTGATCCTTGGAGGTTTGGATCGCTTCCTGCTTACGCTGCAGTTCCTCGAACAATCGGGCATTTTCGATATAGATCGCTGCTTGGTCCGCAAGAAACTGAACGAAACGGAGAGTCCCCTGGTGGAAGGAGTGCTTTTCAAATCGATTATCGACATATGCAGCCCCCAGAATCTTGCCGCGCAATCGGAGGGGCACGCACAGAACCGATTCCAGCCGCAGATTTGCGATCGATGCAGAATCATGAAAACGAGGATCACTTCGAGCATCGCCAGTCAGAACCGGCTCACCTGAATCGATCACTCTTCGAGTGAGAGACTGGCTCACCTGCAAATGAGCTCTTCGAACCACATCACGGTCGATGTTTCGAGAAGAAGCCACCCGTAATTCCTGATCATCCTCGATGATCAGGAATCCCCGCTCGGCTCCGGAAATCTCGATGATATTCTGAAGAATAACTTCGAACAATTCTTCTGTCACGAGGATGGCTCCGAGATCCCTGGTCAACTCGAGTAATCGGAGGAAGATTTCTCGTTCCTTCTGGAATCGAATCGGATCTTCGGTGGTGACCTCTTCTGCGATCGGCTCGAGAAAGTACTCGGTGCTGAGTATCAGGGTCTCTCCCGCTGGAGCATTCTCCCGATGCAGTTCAGGAATTTCGCCAAAAAAGATCTGGGTCTTGCCGATCTCGATCAGATCTCCCCCCATCAAGGGTTGACGGCGGATGAGGATCCCGTTGACGAGAGTTCCATTTCGACTACGTAAGTCCTCGATGTGCCAGCGCCCCTGAATCCTCTTCATCTGGCAATGCTGACGAGAAGATGAGATGTCTCCCACCTCTATGTCGTTATCGCGAGAGCGACCGATCGAGATGGTATCGCCATCGAGCGTGACATAGCGTTCCCCCGCCATATCACGGATGACCAGTCGGGTAGGGCTCGCCGAAGAGTTCGACTGCCTCTCACCTCGTGCTCGTTCTGGCACGTCCAATTGAGTCTCCATCTTTGGGCTTGGAATGGGATTCCAGGGACTTCTAGATGGTCGCATGGAGAATCCAGATGTAAAGAGGATTTTACAGGGGGGTGCAGATCACCCAGAGGGCTTCAGGTCGGCTCCAAATGCCTTATGGAGCAAATACAGTGATTTATCCTGCCAATCACGAGCGCGAGAGGTGAAGCCATGGCGACCCTGATAGATCAAACTGAAGGGGACCGATGTCTCCTTCGTCTCCAGCACCCCTGTTAGCGAACTGACACCCCGGATGGTGCCGGTCTTGGCTCGCACCTTTCCCGCCAGCGGCGATGATCGGAATCGTTTGGCCAGCGTCCCGTCGATCGCACCGACCGGTAGACCGTCGAGCAGTACCCCACCCCAGCGACTCACCAGTGCCTTTTCCATCAGTTCCCTCAGTAGCCGAGTGTCGAGACGATTGCGTTGCGAGAGACCCGATCCATCGCGAATCACCACGCCTTCGTGAACCGATAGGTTTTTCACGATCCATGATTTCAGCGCCGAGGACGCCGACTCAAAGGACCCATCTCCACCGCTCTCTCGTCCGAGCACTCGTGCCAATGCATCTGCGTATAGATTCTGACTCTGCTTGAGCATCACCGGTAACCGGGATGAAAGTGAGTGGTGAATTCTGGCCACCGAAATGGCTTTCGCTGCAGGAGCGAGCGTCTTTCCCAACACCTCAATCCCTGAATCCTCGATCATCTTCAGCAGGATGCTGGCAAATCCATCCGCTGGATCTGGAACCGTGATCCATTCCGTCCTGGCACCGGAGGTGGCCAGGAATTTCCCCGAAACGGTCACCTCCCAGCCCTTCTCTTTCCGATCAATTCGATAGAGGTGATCCTTTTTATTGCGGGTCGGGATCAACCGATTGCGAAGGGAAAGAAGTGAATGCTCCGGTTTGAGTTGAACCGAAACCAGACCCTCGACCACCGGACCGATGACGACATCGATGCAGTTATCATTGAGGTTCAACGCTCCCGAGGGAGCACAGTACCAGCGGGTTAACTGTTCAACGGGCCAATCGGGGTGAATCCCTGGACCCGATAGGTAGCGAACATCGGCGAGGACACGACCGTCGATTCGCCGGATGCCCAGTTCCTTCAGGCGAGAGATCCACGGGCGCAATTCCCACAACAGATCGTCCTTGTTTTCTCGGCCACAGATGGCTGGATCTCCACCACCGATCACCAGAAGATCTCCCTGAAGTACCCCGTCCTGGATCTCCCCGAGATGCATCAATTCAGTCTGCAGTAAATGATCGGGTCCGAGCCGATCCAGTGTCGCTGCAGCCACCACCAACTTCATGCACGACGCCGGTGCCCGAAGCTGGGATCCACGGTGCTCGAGCACCTCTCCAGCAGGGATTCGTATCGAGAAAGAAATTTCAGTTTCCTTCAATCCTAGTTTCTTGGCTTCCGCCATGATCGAATCGACCAGGTCTGACCCCGCCAGTAGCGAAGGTGCGATGAAGGCCAGAAGAAGTCCGACCAGTAGTGCGAGAACCGGTCGGAAATCGTCAACAGAATGATTTTTCGGTTTTCTCATCCAGATACCTCCTGATGCCTACTGATCCTCCGCAAGACTAGACCCGGAAGAGGGAGATCACAAGGCTGACTAGCCGTTGATCAGCGACTAGGATCGAGTAGGAGAAACATCATGGAACCACAAGGCCCACACAGAAAACCCAGATCCCGAGCCGCGGAAGCGATTCACCGAAGGATCCGAGGAGTGGTGAAGGCTCTCCTGAATGGGACTGACGGCGACTCACTCGCTGGCCTTCCAGACCACATCGAGTTGCGGCTCCGGATTCCCATCCATCTACAAGAGAATGATCACCGCGATTCTGTGCAATTCGCCGACTCACTCCTCGCACAGGTCGAAACACTTCGGATCCAGGGAGAAACCGAATCTCTCGGGCATCGTACTGGCCATGCACCTTGTTACTGGTGCCAAGCACCGGTCTGCCAGCATTCGCAGCCACCCGATTCTCGCTCCATTCTGGTCGGGTGGTCCGCCACAGGAATCCCGATCTGGAGAGAGTTGGCATCCCTCTTCATCGAGAACGGGGATCCCCAGATCGACCTGCTCTATGGCGAACATCCAGGTCCGGCAGTCTGCTGGCTGGGTGAGGGTGAACTGCTCGGTGAAATCTTGCCGGAATACCTCAACGATTCTCTCTTCGCCCGACCGGTCGGTGCGTTACTGGCGGGCGGTTTTCCGATCCCTGGTCAGGCATCCGAATCCCTTTGCATCACTGCGCTGATTCTTGAATCGAGAGTGGGAAGGGTGGTTCCTCGATACTCACTCAACCTGCTCTGTGCAGTCCCTGCGCCCCATCACATCGACACCATCACCGCGGACCACTCGCGCTCGATCATGTCGGGTTGGATCGGCGCGCTTCGATCCTCACTGCATCATTTCCAGGAGCAGTTACTGGTCGATGCTTCGAAAGGCAAGCGAGCCTCATTAAAGAGTTCACGCCAAAGAATCGTCGATCTGCTCATCGAATCAAGATCTCAGTTGGAAACGTTACGGCGGCGCAATGATCGACGAACCAAACATGCGCAGCAACGCTCGGAAGACCCCAATCGACCCACTTCTGCGGCGCTGTCAGACCTTCTCGATGGCGACGAATCGGACCTGTTCGAGGACCGCAGGGAATCGACCATCGTCCTTCGTGGTCCACAGGGAAGAATCCACATCTTCACCTCTAGCGGAAGGCATATCACCAGTGCCGTTTATAGCACGGACTCGATTCAATCAAGAATCGCTCGTTCTCGCTGGGTTCCAATGACTAAAACGAGGGCGCACGCCTTGATCGATCGAGTTCGACAATCCACCGAACCGGGAAGCCCCGGACTCTCTCAAGGTCACGCCTCATGAGTGGCTTTTCTGGCTCCAGGACTCCCACCAACCAATGAATCCAGTCCCCAGTATCTTATCGACCGTGGCCAGCGGGATCCCCCCGCTTTGGAGCGCATCGGCCAGGCAAGGCAGGTCTCGATGATCGCGGAACCCTTGCGGAGTTTGCTCGATCCCGTCCAGATCGGTACCCACTCCTACCCGATCCTCTCCGAGGATCTCCAGCAGGTGTAGTACGTGTTGTGTCACGGTTTCCAGTGTGATGGAATGGTCCTTCGGTCCGAGGAAGGGAGGGTACAGGTTGACCCCCACCATTCCCCCACGACTCCCGATCATCTCAATCAACTCGTCCGATAAATTTCTGGGGTGATCATGAATCGACCGGACATTGGAATGGGTGGCCATAACAGTCGCTCCCGTTTGGCAAACGTCGATGACTCCCTCACGATTCAGATGAGAAACATCGATGGCCCACCCTAATTCGGTAGCCAGTTGGATCGCCTCCATGCCGAACGGAGTTAACCCCTCGTGATCATCTTGAAGGACACCCTGGCCCAATTGATTCGCGCCGTTCCAAGTCACCCCGAGAATTCTCACCCCTCTTCGGTGCAGTTCCTCAATCCTCGACAGATCTCCCTCGAGACAGGATGCATTCTCGATGGTGGCCAGCATGCCGGTCATCTCGATGGGCAAGGTGGCCAGTTCGGAGGGAGCCGTGACCATCTGGAATGGTTCCTCACGGCTTTCATGTAATCGATCACGGACATCGAGCAGGCGATTGCAATGCCCCCACGGATCCGGGTTCCGATCTTCCGTGAAGACTGCGGTACAGAGCAATCGAACCGCACCTTCACGACAGCGTTGCGCATCGATATGAAGTTCATCTCGTCGAGGGTACAGGCCTCCGCCCTTCTCCTCGAGTCGCCACAACGTATCGACATGCAGATCCACTCTCATCGGTCCTCCCGATCCCCGAGGCGCCACTGTCCCAAACTGAATACGTCGATCAACTTCGCATCCGCCACACATCGTACCTGGGAAGGATCATCTGCGCCGATGATCTGAAGATCGGCAACACTCCCCGGTTCGAGTGTCCCCCATCCGGAAGGCAGCATGTTTGCGAATGCAGCAGCAGCGGTTCTCCAACCAAACGCCTTCTCGAACGAAACACGTTGCTGAGGATAGAAACTATTTCCTTCGCCATCGCGATCGAGACGGCGGACAGCGGCATCGATATCCAGCCAAGGGTCGGCACTTTCGATAGGAGCGTCCGATCCCATGACGATGGGAATCCCGGCTTCATCGATGGAGTTCATCGCCAACGCATGGGCAGCACGAGAACCCCATCGACTCTCGATGATTTTACGATCCTGAAACAGATGACACGGTTGCATCGATGCGATGGAACCGGCTTGCCGAATTGCCGCCAGGTCGGCCGGGTCAAAACACTGGAAATGCTCGATTCGATCGGGCAAATCAGATCCTCGAAGTTCTCGTGTGAAGTGGATCCAGCGGTTTGCTTCCGCCACAGCGGCATCGCCGATGGCATGGATTGCAAGAGCCCAACCATGCTCTGCAGCGAGCCGTGCGGTTTTTTCGAGAGTCTCGGCAGTCCTTCGTACGACGCCGAAATTGTTGGGATCATCGTCATATTCAGATTTCATCCAAGCGGTCCGCGATCCGAGGGTTCCGTCGAGGAAGATCTTGATCCATGGCATGGCGAAAGAACTGTCTTCACCACCCTCGGGGTGACAACCCGCGCCGCTCTCGAGAATTTCGAGGAACTGGCACTCTGGCAATCCATGACGCAGACGTACGCCAAGTTGGCCTTCGGAGTTTTCTCGGCGAAGACATTCGATGGAGTCGCCTCGATCAAAGGTCGTGGCTGCAGTGATGCCACGCTCGAGAAGCCAGCGAGATGCCGCAGCAGCATCCGGTTGTGGTGGCGGACCGAGCGAAGCCCATACCCTTTCGGCATCCTGTTCCGTCACGACGCCGCTATGGCCGACGGGTTCGATTCCTGCCGACTCCAACGCCACGGATGAAACCAAGGCTCGGTGATGATCGGAGTTCCACAGGAACACCGCACTGTCGGGAAGAATTGAATCGAGAAAACGACGTGGGTCAGGTCGGAGTTGCTCGCCGAGCGGATCCTTCCAGCCATGTCCGACCACCCGGGTGGCCGCGTCCCCGACCCGATCACTGGGCGTCAGCAGCGATCGAATCGATTCTGGTGTCAGATTTGAAAGGTCGAGCTGACGAGCATGCTCGAGGGAATACAACAGGTGAAGGTGACTATCGACAAAGGCTGGCAGAATCCAATGATCATCGAGATCTCGAACCTGTGCATCGTTGGAATCGCCCCGACCGGCATTGCACCAATTCGTGATCACCCCATCATCAATTCGCAAATCGTATCGATTCCCTGGATCACCTGGGAATCTTTTCACGCCTCGCAGTAACCAGGCGCCCACTCACACCTCCAGCATGAAAAAAGGGGGACGATCCTACCTGGACCGTCCCCCTTTGAAATACGTTGCTGATCAGCGACGACCTCCGCGGTCGCCTCCGCCATCTCGGCCTCCGCCGCCGCCGCCGCCGCGACGATCACGGTCGCCGCCACCGCCGCCGCGACTCCCACGATCGGATCCTCCGCTACGGCCTGAATCTCCAGTAGCCACGGTCTCTTCCAATTTGCCCTCTTCGATGAGAACCGCCTTGTGCGAGAGTCGCAGTCGACCCTGTGGATCACATTCGAGGACCTTGACCCTGAGAGCATCTCCCCGTTTCACCACGGAGGAAACATCATCGACAAAGTCTCCGGAGAGTTCAGAAACGTGAACCAGGCCTTCCTGGCCCGGTAGAACCTCGACAAAGCAGCCGAAATCCTTGATGGAGACGACCTTTCCATCGTAGGTACGTCCCACCTCGACGTCTTGAGTGATCATCTCGATCTGCTCACGAGCCTCGTTGGCACTGTCGAAATCTTTGCCCCAGATGGTGATGACTCCGGAATCGACAATTTCAATCGTCGCACCGGTCGCTTCCTGGATTCCCTTGATCACCTTGCCGCCAGGCCCGATCACCAGACCGATCTTTTCCGGATCGATGTTGATGCGCATGATCTTGGGTGCCAGCGGAGAAACTTCGGTTCTCGGACGATCGAGTTTTTTCAGCATCTCCCTGAGGATATGCAGACGCCCCTCACGAGCTTGCTCGAGAGCACGGCCCATCAGTTCGCGACTAAGTCCGGAAATCTTCACATCCATCTGGAGTGCGGTGATCCCGTTCTGCGATCCGGCCACCTTGAAATCCATGTCTCCGTTGTGGTCTTCACTACCGAGGATGTCGGAGAGGATGTAGTGATCACTACCATCTTCGATCAATCCCATGGCGATTCCTGCAACAGGTCGCTTGAGTGGAACTCCAGCATCCATTAGTGCCAGGGTTCCTCCACAGACGCTCGCCATCGACGAGGATCCATTGGACTCCGTGATATCACTGACGATACGAATCGTGTAAGGGAAGTCATCGTGATCGGGAAGGATGTGACGGATGGAACGCTCTGCCAGGGCCCCGTGGCCGATCTCTCGGCGTTTGGGTCCACGATTGGGCCACGACTCCCCGACACAGTATCCCGGGAAGTTGTAGTGCAGCATGAAGTGATCTTTCTTCTCGTCGATCAATCCATCCACACGCTGTTCGTCGAAGGATGTACCCAGAGTTGCAGTGACGATCGCCTGTGTCTCACCACGGGTGAACAGTGCAGAACCATGGGTTCTCGGCAACAGTGCCAATTCGGTATCGATGTTGCGAATATCGGTGAATGAACGGCCATCACATCTCTTCTGATCCTCGATGATGATGTCGCGTTCGACCTTTTTCTTGACGCCCGAGAGGAACTTCTTGACCTCTTTCGGATCATTTTCGCAGTTGTCGGCTTCCCGCTGCTCCTTCGGGCAAAGTTGATCGAAGACTCCATCACAAACGGCACTCATGGCGTTCGATCGTGCGAACTTGCCATCGGTGTGAATCACCTTGCGAACGTCGTCATAGGCCATCGAGAAGACCTTGGCCTTCAGTTCCTCGTTCACCTCAGGAGCCTTGAACTCGATTTTTGGCTTGCCTGCGAGTTTGGCAAACTCCTTCACCATCGAAACCACCTCGGTGGAGACGTCATGGGCCTTTTCAAGTGCATCGATCATCTCGGCTTCGGCCACTTCCTTGGCTCCCGCTTCCACCATCACGATCGCTTTCTCGGTTCCGGCAACCACCAGGTCGATATCACCCTGATCACGCTGTTGGTGTGTCGGGTTGATGATCAGTTTTCCATCCACGCGTCCAATACGAACCGCTCCGATGGGACCCTGGAATGGCAACTCTGAGATGGAGAGCGCCGAAGAGGCCGCGATCATTGCCAGGATATCAGGGTCGTTCTCACGATCTGCGGAAAGAACCGCCACCGTCACCATCACGTCCTTCATGTACCCATCGGGGAACAGAGGACGCACCGGGCGGTCAATCAATCTGGAAGTCAGCACTTCCTTGGTCGTCGGGCGACCTTCTCGCTTGAAGAACCCACCGGGGATCTTGCCCGCGGCATAGTTATTCTCACGATAGTCGACGGTCAGGGGGAAGAAGTCTCCACCCCAGCGGGGCTCACCCCAGGTGACTGCGCAGAAAACCGCGCAATCGCCGCAGCGAACGATGGTCGAGCCTGCCGCTTGTTTTGCAATTTCTCCGGTTTCGATACTGATGGTACGGCCACCAATTTCCCGGCTTACAATATGTTTCATCCATCCTCCTGGCAGCCCTTGCTGCCTGGGCGCCCTTGCGCCCTCATCCACTATTCTTACTAACTTTAATTACTTCTGATTTATATTCTTACTGGAAGGGAGGATTGAAGTCTCTGTACGGGTCAGTGGCCAGCGGCCACACGACACTCCGCAGGACTATCCTCGACTCGATCTCGAAAGCCACTACACGGCAACGGTCGAACTAACGACGCAATCCGAGGGATTCGATCAAGAGCCGGTATTCGGGCCGATTCTTGCGCATCAGGTACTGGAGGAGACGCTTACGCTTTCCCACCAGAATGAGCAGGCCACGCTGACTTGCGTAATCTTTCTTCCGAGAACGAAGATGATCCGTAATATTCCGGATTCTCTCCGTCAGGATCGCGACCTGGACCTGAACAGATCCCTTGTCGTTTTCCGAAGTACGGTACTCAACAATCAATGCGGTCTTGCGTTCTGCTGTGATGCTCATTTGCCGATGCAACCCTGTCTGTATGTAACCCTGTCTGCGATGAACTAAAATCCTGTGACCTAAGCCAGCGGATTCCCGCAACGGCTCGGTCCAACCAGACCAGTGGTGGATGCTACAGCGAGGCCCAGGAAGGGCAAGACAATGTAAGGCCCAGGGAGGTAAAATTGGCAGAAACGGCTCTATTTTGCCCGCTCGGCCGCCTCCACCAACCCTGGAGGATCGGGCAAAGACGGGGTCCCCGCGTCGAGGAACGATTGTAAGAGGATCGCTGCCGCCTTCTGGTCGAGTCCGGAGTGAGTCCCGACCTTCTCCGCCTGAGAAGAAGTCAAACGCTCATCCCACAGTTGGAAGTCCAAGTCGACCTGCTCCCGCAGCCACCGCACCAGTTGCAGGGAACGAATCGCCATCGGACCAAAGGAGCCGTCCATGTTGCGAGGCATGCCGATCAGTACGCCGATCACGCCGAACTCCTGATCCGCAGCCTCGATCCAGCGAACCAGATCCTGTCGAGTGGCCACCACCGCTCGCGGAGTCGCCAGCACACCGAGAGGATCTCCGCGAGAAATCCCGATTCTCTTCTCACCAGGGTCGACTCCGATCCAGACACTCATCGGCACTCTCCTTCGCGTTGTTCGAGTACCTTCAAGACATCACGCAATCCTCCCGAACCGATTTCCGCTTCAGTCGCCACCAGCACTAGGTCTGGAGACACCGCCACCAGGCCTCCTCGTGCAGAGATCACCTGGACAGCGATCTCCCCCTCTACCAGGCAAATCAGTTGCTGGCAATCGCTCAGTGAATCACCCGATTCGATGGGATCCTCACCTCCTTCTCTCATATCCACGGTGACACCATCCCGCACCGATTCAAGATTTAAGGGCCCGGTTCCGAGCAGCACCAATTGACGAACACCATCACTTTCAAGGTGAGATGGTTCCGCACGAATCGAGATGGGCGATCCGGGTTCGATTCTCTCGATGGGAGAGGTGTCGATCTGGAATCGAAGATTGCCCTGATCGTCGACATCATGCCAGCGGCGAAGCGCCGGCCATGAGCCCAGATCGTGCCAGATGGGGTCGACCCGGACGACCATCAGATGCGGTTGAATCTCTGGTCGTGACAACAGGAAGTGATCGAAGGAAATCGCCGGTATCGAGTCCGCACTCTGCGATCGAGAATCATCATCGAGCATCGTTGCGCCGACCAGATCCAGCAAGAACTGAGCTCGAAAGAGCAACACGCCACAGTTCCGAAGGGCTCCGGCATCATCGAGGCGTGGTTGATCGGCGGCAGCCGGCTTCTCTACGAATTCTAGCACCGAGGAGACCGGCTCTAGATTTTCGGGAACGATGAATCCGTAGGCCCGATCCGATTCAGCAGAGGTCCCGAACAACCACAGCCGATCCGGGGCCGAAGCCGCTTTTTCGATGGTATTCCTGATGTACTGCAGATATTGATCGGGATCTTGCACGTGATGATCTGCCGGAACCACCAGGACCAACGCAGTAGGATCTCGTTGGGCGATTTCGGTCACTGCAGAGATGATGGCGGGTGCGGTATTGCGACTGACGGCCTCTTCGAGGAATTGACATCCTTCAGCCCAATCGACCAGTTCTGGCCCGGCCACCAGGTGAATCTGCTGTGCGGTCGCCAGTTGCGATGCCCGGTCGAGGGTTTGCTTCAGAAGGGAGCGATCATTCAGTAGTGGCAGACAAGGTTTGGGACGATCCTTGCGACTCCAGGGCCACAGACGCTGCCCCCCGCCTCCTGCCAGGATGACCACATGCAGTGCTTCACTCATCTTCCAGATATCCCTGCAGTGCCGATTTGAGCCGATCCACTCCCTTGGCTCGAGGCTGAAGTTTCAAGTACTCCTTGAAATGCTTGGCCGCCTCGACTTTCATTTCCATTTCGAGGTAGCAACTCGCTCTTTTCTTGGCGACCTCCGCATGACCGGCCCGATCGAGTCCGAGGATCTCTGCACGGCGAAGATATTCCAGGCCGATTCGGGGATCGAGTCGCCCGGTCGTACGTTTCAGCAACAGCTTTCTGGCTCTTTCCATCGCTTCGGTGAAACAGGGTCGTTTGACATTTCGAGGTTGTTCTACTCGGATCAGTTCCTCGTACCATTCGAGCGCACCGCTCCAGTTCTTGCGATCCTCGTCGATCTCCCCCAGCAAGAAGCAAGCATCCACGAATTCACTAGTCGCAAGATGGTTCCGCAGCAGAATCCGACTTCCTGGTTCCAACTCCGAAAGTCGTTCGAGTGCTTCTTCGTTCCGCTGTTCTAGTAACAAGAAAAGGACCGATCTCACACGAGCCGCAGGCCTGCCACTTTCCGTAACATGAGGGATCGATGACAGATCCGAATTTTTCCCGGCGACGATCTTCCACATATTGTCGTAATTGTCGCGTCGCTCGGTATCGGAGAGGATCTCAAACGCCAGTAATAGCGCACGCATCTCTTCAGGATCCTTCGGGTGTTCCGTCTTATCGGGATGAATCTCCAGCAAGCGTTTGCGAAAAGAAACGCGTATCTGCTCTTGCCTGCAATCGGGATCGACACGAAGGACCAAGTAGTGATCTACGAATCCATTCTTCAACTGACGGCCTCACGTTCGATCCAGAGAGTCACCGGTCCGTCGTTGATCATGTGGACCTTCATGTCGGCTCCAAAGCGTCCAGTCTCCACTGTGGGAATACCTTGCTCGCGAACTAGATCTACAAACTGTTCGAATAATGGCTCCGCCAGGCCCGGTTCAAGCGCCTTCATCCATGAAGGGCGCCGACCATGACTGCAATCTCCGTAAAGAGTGAACTGGCTCACTGCCAGGATGGCTCCGTCCACCTGAGTCAAATCGAGATTCATCTGGCCCTCGGTATCGGGGAAAATTCGTAGTCCTGCCACCTTACGTGCCATCCACTCCAGTTCCGCAGAACCATCGCCAATGCCGAGACCGATCAGCAGCAGCAGGCCGGCGCCGATGGAACCGACCGTTACGCCATCGACCTCGACTTGGGCTTGCAGAACTCGCTGTACCAGTACACGCACATCACCTCCATATCCATCTCGCGATGATATCAGGAATCGAGATGACCAGGAGGAGAACCTGGCTAGATGGTCAAATCGGGCCCCTCAATGACATCGTGGAAGAAGGCACCTTCCGGCGCTTCGGCGATATCGACGGATCTGAAAGAGGTCGGTTTTCCCGAGGTGGGATCGACCGTGAGCAACACTCCGCAGAGGTGAGCATTGTTTTCAGCCACCGTGAATGGAGCATGCATCGAGGTCAGGAACTTGTGCAGAACCGGTCGGGAGTCTCGCCCGATGACACCATCGTAGGGTCCGGTCATTCCCATATCGGAAAGATATCCGGTGCCTCCGGGCAGGATTCGGGCGTCAGCAGTCATTACATGAGTATGAGTGCCGACCACAGCACTCACACGACCATCGAAATGCCAGCCCGCGGCTTGTTTCTCGCTGGTCGCTTCGGCATGGAACTCGACGATCCGGATTTTCACTTCTTCAGGGATTTCCTGCAAGACCGCATCCACAGTGCGGAAAGGACATGCGACGGAGTCCATGAAGACACGTCCCAGGACGATGATGTGAGCGACCTTCACTCCACCGGCAGTTTCCACCACAGCCCAGCCGGTACCCAGCGCCTCATCCGGATAATTATGCGGTCGCAAACAGAGGGGTTCCTTCTCAAGAACCTCGAGATTATCCCTGCGTTTCCACGCATGATCACCCAGAGTCATTAGATCGACCCCCGCTGCCAGAAGCTCTGCGAAAATCTTCGGGGTGATCCCCGATCCCGCTGCCGAATTTTCGGCATTGGCGATCACCAGGTCAAGATTCAATGAATCACGCAAACCTGGCAGCATTTCTTGAACGATTCTTCTACCGGGTCTACCGACAATGTCACCAATCAGGAGGATTCGAGTGGCGGAACTATCAGCGGGCATATTCGACCACACGGGTTTCTCTGATCAGGGTAATTTTGATCTCGCCGGGGTAAGTCAATTGATCCTCGATCTGCTTGGCCACCTCATGAGCCAGTCGAACCGCCTTCTTGTCACTGACCTTGTGAGCATTGACGAACACTCTCACTTCACGGCCCGCTTGAATCGCCTGTGCATTGGAGACTCCAGCAAAGGAATTGACCAATCCCTCCAGTTTCTCGAGGCGTTCGACATAGCGATCCAGAGATTCGCCTCTCGCCCCGGGACGGCTGCCACTGATGGAATCAGCCGCCTGGACGAGCACTGCGTAGAGACTCTCCTGCGGAACATCGTTGTGGTGACTGGCCGCAGAGTTCACGACTTCTTTCGGTTCGTCATACCTTTTGAGGATGGTCGCGCCGATCTCCGGATGTCCACCTTCGTACTGGTGATCGACCGCCTTGCCGATGTCATGAAACAATCCACAACGCTTGGCCAGATCCTGATCGAGACCAAACTCAGCAGCAATCATGCCGCACATCTGGGCACACTCCACGGAATGAGAGAGCATGTTTTGCCCATAGGATGTCCGGTATTTGAGACGACCTAGCATCGTCACCAGTTTTGGATGGACACCGGGAAGATCGAGGTCATAGGAGACCTGAACTCCTGTTTTCTGGATTTCCTCGTTGAGAGATTTCTTCGCCTCTGCCACGACCTCTTCGATGCGACTGGGGTGAATCCGTCCATCGGCCAAAAGTTTATTGAGTGAACGCCCCGCCATCTCGCGCCGAATCGGATCAAAACAAGAAAGAGTGATCACGCCGGGACTATCATCGACGATCACATCGACGCCTGTAGCTTTTTCGAAAGCACGGATGTTACGTCCCTCACGACCGATGATCCGGCCCTTCATATCGTCAGAAATGATGTCGATAGTGGTGACCGTTGACTCCTGACAATATCCGGAAGAAATACGCTGCAGAGTCGAGGCCAGGATATCTCGAGCCTTGGAATCGGCAGTATCCTTGACCCGTTCCACCATCCGCTGGATGAGGATATCTCCCTCGTGTTCGACTTCTTTCTCCATCTTCTGGACCAGGGAGTTGCGAGCTTCCTCTCGCGTCATGTCTGCAATTCGTTCGAGGTTTTCACGCTCAGTATCGAGCACCTCGTCCAACTCTTCCTCACGGGTCTTGATGCGAAGCACCCGGTTGTTGAGATCGGACTCTTCCGATTGAAGACCCGTTTCCTTCTTGGTGAGAAGGGCCATCCGGCGCTCGAGTCCATCCTCACGCTTGCTGAACTGCTTTTCTGATTCCTTGGCCTCATCCCGAAGTTCGCGTTGCTGCTGCAGGACATCGCTTCGTTGATGCTTGACCCAATCCTGGGTCTCCGTGCGAGTGTCCTTGCGAATCCGGTCCGCCTCTTCCCGGCTTTCCTCGAGCAAGACACGGCGCTCTTCACGATTACGAGCCTGAGATCGCTGAGTCATGACGGCGATCCCAATTAGTGCAGCCAGGATCAGGCCCACTGGAACCAGCCAGTCAGCGGTATTGACCTGTGCAAGAGACAGGGTAGGGGATAGGGCAGGCGACAGGGCTGAGGACAGCTCTGGGGACAGTACTAGAAATTTGATCAAATCATTCCTCCCGCAGAAGGCACTGCAGGGGAAAGACCAGAGGAAGGCGGCCCCGAGGGGCTACTGCGACAGAACCTCGATACTACGGATTCGGATGAGTCGGGCTCCAGTACTGGGGGCCTGTTCTTCAACAGACCCAACGATGCCAACTCTTTTATTCACGTATGGATCAAGTTTCAATTTGCCGCCATCGAGGTAGAAGAGGAGTTGATTCCCCTTCATCAACTTGTGAGTTGCCTCGACATCCCGGTGTTTCCCAAGCGGGACGACCCAGCCAACGGCCTGGTATTTGACACCAGGGCTCGTGCTGCGATGTCCTGTCCTTCGCAAAATTTCATTCTCTTTGGCTTTGGCGAGCTCTCGCTCGATCTTGGCCTTTTGCTGTTGCCGCTGGATCTCGACCAGTCGGCGATGTAGTGGCATGAAGTGTTCTAAAATGGTGCTGGAAAGATCTCGGACGACCTCGACCTCTCCGATGTCTTCACTGGAATTCTCAATGCTTTTCATCTGCTCCAGCAAGGAACTGAAGTTCCATTCCACTGGGTTCTTTTGCGTCTCTGTACGGAAATCCTCGAACAATCTCTTCAATTTCGCAGATTCAAACGCAGGTATCTTGACCGTGTTTGGATCTAGAACTTGCTCGGGCTCGGCATTTCCGGCACCCGGTCCTGTATCGCCACTGGCGATCGGTTCCACCGCAGACTCGGGCTCTTTCCCGACAGGATTAGCGACTCCCGTAGTTACGGTCCCGCCGAAACTTCGAATCTGTTGGTGCTGCCTGGATAGGTGCAGCGATTGGATTTTTGACGAACTACGACGAATATAATCTCCATGAATCCATGCATGCGCATTGAGAGGCGCAAACACTTCAATCCAGTCTCCATTCGCATCGGTCTTGCCGGTCGCTTTCAATTTCTGGCCCGCGACGGTCAACCCGAGCGGCGCATGTTTCGTGCCTGCAGAAGCACGAAGTCTCACACGACTTCCTGTGACACGGAGGGTATCCCCATCCGCAGCCAGATAATCACCATGTACCCAGACTGGCCGATCGGCCGGAACCGCAACCTCGACCCAATCTCCCTGGCCACCCAGCGCGATGAGGGCAGTCCCTCCACCCAACTGGAAGAAGGCCAAGTGATTGGTCGATGGACCGGTTCTGATATTGACGACACTCCCCGTCACTTCACCCATCCAGGGTTGAAGTGTCGGCTGCCCTCTCACCGGATCATCCTGAGCCTGGATCGGAGATCCGATCGTCAGCAGTCCAATCGTCAGCAGCAGGAGTACGACACCGAGACAGGAACTGACCAGGGATCCGAACCTCGAAATGGAAGACGCCATCATCTCATGCTCAATACACGTGTGATCAATACCCGTGTGATCAATTGCATTATTCTGGATGGTCCTCCTCCTTCCCCTTCATTGCAGGTGTACTTCGACCCCTGCCCGGCCCGAAACGCATGCCATCCATCGATGGTCTAAGTCAATGATCGAAGTCGTAGGTCTAAGTCGTAGGTCTAAGCCGATGACCCAGATCGTTTCAGATCGGAAGCCCCTTCGCCTCCAAAATAATGGAGCGAAGAGAGAGGGTGGATCCTATGTGGCAGGACGTGGTGTGTCAACTTCACACACAGATCTAGAGGAATCAATCCCACGAGAAGTCACACGGCGAGACTCCGAGAAGGGACCGAACCGCCGAAGCTGCCAATATTCCCCGATCAGTCGGAGCGGATTAGTAGCAGTTCGCCGATACGGCAACTCTGGGCAGCAGCAGTGACCGGACATTTGGCCCGCACCAGGAAGAAGACCGGCAATCCGCTGGCGGCCAGGGTCTGCTGATGAGACGACCCCTTGGCCAGGATCAGATCCGCCTGATCGAGTCGTTTCCGCAGCGACTCCCCCACCTCGTCCAGCATCAATCCCAGGCCATCTCCGCCGACCGTGAAGAGATCGTCTGCGCGCTGGTCTCCGACCAGTTCGACTCGATCTGCGTCTTCCTGGCACGCCTTCAGCAGCATCGGCGATTCTCGGACGACACTGGTGATATGAAGCCCGCTACGCGCTTGTTTCAACTGTTCCAGCAGCACCAGATCTGCCGGCAATTCGGGGGCTGTATCGTGCAAGAACAGCAGCCGAGAAGCCCCCGAGAGGGCCCGATCGAGTGCTTTTCGCTCGTCATGGACAAATTCTCCATCCATCGGATCTCCGGCTCGCATCCCCAGTCTTCTCAGATCCTCACGGATCGCCTTCGACTGGAGGATCTCGTTGGCGAAGACATTACATCGTGCCGAGATCAAGAGCGCTCGACCGAGCGGATCCGAGTCCTGCGCTGCTTGCTGGCGCATCCCTGGCAACGCTTCCTGCATCTCGGCCAACCAACGTTCCCGAACCTCTCTCCACGGATCTGCCGAGCCAAGCACCGAGTGGACACTTTTCAGCAAGCCGCCGACCATCTCGGCCGGAGATTGCCCCGTTTCCGCTTGGCGAAGGATCCGCATCGATTCGTCGACCACTTTTTGCTGCAACCAATCGTCATCACTGATTCGCTCTGCAGTACAGAGTGCTCTCCGAAGAGCGCACGGATAGCACTGTGGAACAAAGCGTGACAAGGGTCAGCGTCCCATCTGGAAATTTTGAAGTTCAACCGAGGTGAACACCATATTGGTCGGGAATGCATCGCGGAAACGAACTCCCTGATGAGGTCGAAGGACTTGGATTTCTCGCAGTGCAGATCGGGCGTCGTCGAGGTTTTCGAAGGGTCCAACGTAGACGCTGAAGTACCGCTTCCCCCCGACCGAATCGCTGATGCGAACTCTTGCTTTCGAACGAGTTAATCCAGAGTCCACATATTGAACCAACTTATCGATCACGGCTGGATCTTTGCTGAGGTGTTGTCCGATCCACACCGCGTAAAGATTTTGCTGCACCGGTACCGCGACGACATCCGCGACCGAAGCCACCGCGACTACGACATCGGAGTTCTGCGTGGAGTCGGCACTGCTGGGGGCCACCGCCTGCTGCACGATGTTCCGGATGGCGGGGCGGATTCCCGGTTCTGGATCGAGTAACGGCCAACTTGAATCGTCACTCACGGGGGTCCGCTCCATCTCTGCGATTCCAGCAGGTTCTTGCACCGGAGCGGTACTTTTTCCGGTCATGTATGAGAGCGCCATCAATAACAGGGAGGCGAAGCCAAAGACCAGCAACGTGGCCCGCCGGATCTCGATCGTTGCGGCGAGAAAGGTCTCTCGTGCGGGGGGCACATCGGCCGATCCGCCGGAGGAGCTCGCCGCCGGAATCTCCGGCAATTGTCGAGAACCAGGACTCCGCTTGGCCCGATCATCGAGAGAGACTCGTCGACGCGAACCGGTCCCCGGTGGCTTGGTCGAGTCATCCGTACTGGCAGAAGCGGATGCAGGATTTGAGGGTTCGGAACTGGACCGCTCCTGCGAAGGTAACGAACTCCCCTGCTGATGAAGCACTTCAAACATGCTCAAATCATCTCGACGCCCCAAAGTTCCCCCTTATTGATCTTCCGGCATGTACCTGACGGGAGAATAGGTGAGCAAAGGGGACTGGTCAAGAAGCACGCGTTGCGTTAAAGCGATTCCGACTTCATCATGGTGGATACGGTCCCCGCCTTAGAGGTCCGCGACATCTGCGGGAAGGGAGTCGATGAACAGCGTAGCCCGATCCAACTGGACCACCCCACTGACAGTAGGGATGGCACTCTTCATGACAATGACGATCTCCAGCCATCTCGGAGGCGGAGATCCCCCCCCCTCACTCTTCTCGGAACTAGATCGTTCCAAGGCGGACGGTGTCGGGGTGGTGATCGAGACCATCGATGGCAAAATTCAGGCTCCGATTCCCACTTTTAGCGGTGACCAGCCGAGCATCGAGTTGGCCGGTCGTACCGTGGCGATGCGCGACATCCTATCGATCCGATTCCCCTCTCATCCGTTGGAGAGGCAGCCGAGGGAACAGATCCTGCTGAGTCATGGGACCCTCTGGAAAGGGGATTTGCTGCGCGACCAGGAGCAGAGTCCCGAGACGATCCAGTGGCAAAGCCCCTCGCTTTCGGCGCCGTTGAAGATCTCGCTAGAGGATCTGATCGAATATCGAACCCATCGAGCTCCAGCCACCCCCTTTCCGCTGCAGGAAACCGATTCAGACCAATTATTGACCAGTGACGGGACCTTGCTGACGGGAATCCTCGAGTCCTTACTGGCGGAAGGAGTGCTGTTTGACGACCCTTCCCTGGGAACCCTGACGATTCCTTGGTCCAAACTGCTCGCCTTCCGGCTGGTGGAGATCCCCACTGATCGCCCCGCAGCCACCGATGTTGGGCTACCGGTGCGGGTCCAGACGATCGAAGGAAGTGAGATCATCGGGGCATTACTACAGGGCGATGAAACTTCCCTGCTATTGCAGCAACCCGATCGTCAGCAACTCGCCATCCCCATCTCTCGAATCGTTGAGATCCATTTTGAACTGGGTCGAATCATTCCGCTAACCGAGCGTCCGCCGCTGAAAGTGGATGAAGGTATTCCCGGATCGGACTGGTTCCCGTGGACCTGGCGCAAAGACCTCAATGTAGTGGGTCAGCCACTGCAGATCGGGTCCCGACAATATTCTTCGGGAATCGGAGTTCATTCCCGAAGTTACCTAACCTTTGCGGTCAAAGAGGGTGATCGAACCCTAGTCGGCATCGCCGGTATCGATGCCAGCAGTCGCCCTCCCGATGAGGAAGCGGGGATTGGCTGCGCCGATTTCGCCATCCGTGTCGATGGGAAAAAGAAATTCGATGGCGGCACCCTTTCCTGGAAGGATCCTGGCGTCGAGTTCAGGATCGAGTTGAAAGGGGCCCAGGAATTCACCCTGATGGTCGATCTGGGTCCTGGCCATCACATTCTAGACCGCGCCAACTGGGCGATGATCCGGATCATCCGCGACTAGATGAACACTCGGTACACGAGAGACTCGTTCGAGGAATCAGCACGAGAAATCAGCACGATGAATCAGCACCAGGAATCAGCGCCAGGGAGTCGCGTCAGGACTGAAGCGTCGGCCCTGAAACCGACGAGTCGCGGTAGGCCACGAACAGGCCCGGTCAGTCTCCCGGGTGATCCGGATTCAACTTATTATCGACCTTCATG
>JAPKAM010000057.1 GCA_028825265.1 Planctomycetota bacterium | reverse complement strand
GCGACAGGTTCCTCTGCGACAGGTTCCTCTGCGACAGGTTCCTCTGCGACAGGTTCCTCTGCGACAGGTTTCTCTGCGACAGGTTCCTCTACGACAGGTTTCTCTGCAACAGGCTCCTCTACGACAGGCTCCTCTACAGACGGATTCTCATCGGCACCTTGGTCCGCTACCGCATCATCGGCTGAGTCGGCAGGCGCATCGACCGGCTCGACCACCTCACCCAGATCAGGGATCTCGTCCGGCAAGTTTTCCGGCACCGAGCCCGCTGCTGTGGGCGATTCGCCCTCAGCCGCTTCTGCATAGAGTGCCGACAACTGGTCGCTCTCTTCCTGGGTGACTTCCTTGAGACTGAGACCGATCTTACGGTTCTCCTCGTCCACCTTGATCACCTTCACATCGATCTGTTGAGCGATCTTCACCACCTCTTCAGGGGCTTCGACCTTGTCCTCGGAGAGTTCCGAAATGTGCAGCAGACCCTCAAGGTCTTCATCCATCTGAACAAAGGCTCCGAAGTTGGTGGTCTTGGTGACAGTTCCCCGGATCACGGTGCCCACAACATAAGTCTCTGGGATGAAACGAATCCATGGATCCTCTTCCATCTGCTTGAGACCCAATGCGATGCGCTTGCGCTCCTGGTCCACCTCTAGAACCACCGCATGAATCTCCTCACCCTTCTCGATCTTCTCCGAGGGGTGAATGATCTTGCGAGTCCAGGACATGTCACTGACATGCAAGAGCCCGTCGATCCCATCTTCGAGTTCGATGAAGGCTCCGTAGTTGGTGAGGTTTCGAACCTTGCCGCTGATGTAGTGTCCCACCGGGTACTTCTGGGCCACGACTTCCCAGGGATTCACCTCGATCTGCTTCATGCCAAGGCTGATCTCTTGCTTTTCCTTCTTGATCTCGAGCACTACCACGTCGACTTCCTGGCCCGCATCGACCACCTCCTTGGGGTTTGAAATTCGACGGGTCCATGACATCTCCGAAACGTGTACCAGTCCCTCGATGCCTTCCTCCAGTTCGATGAATGCACCATAGGAGAGCACGTTGACGACCTTGCCACGGATCTTGGCACCGATCGGGAAACGCTCTTCGATGTCATCCCATGGACTAGGCTGAGTTTGCTTCAGACCGAGGGAGATACGCTCGCGCTCCTTGTCGATCTTGAGCACCTTGACGTCGATCTCTTGCTCGACGGAAAGGATCTCATTGGGGTGATTAATTCGACCCCAGGACATGTCGGTGATGTGAAGAAGACCATCGATTCCACCGAGATCGACGAAGGCGCCGAAGTCCGTGATGTTCTTGACGATCCCCTTGCGTACCTGATCCAGCTCGATTTCGCTCATCAGGTTCGACTTCATCTCGTCGCGACGCTCTTCCAGCAATTTGCGACGGCTCACGACGATATTCATGCGCGGTTCATCGATCTTGATGATCTTGCATTCCAGATCACGGCCAACGAACTCGGAAACATCGCCCACTCTACGGATGGCGATCTGAGAGGCCGGAAGGAACACCGGAACACCGATGTCGATCAACAACCCGCCCTTGATTTTCCTCATCACGCGGCCACTGACGACATCTCCCTCGTTGTGGGTATCGACCACCCGTTCCCAACCCTTGACGCGATCCGCCTTGCGTTTGGAAAGCATGATTCGGCCGTCAGTTTCATCGACTTCCTCGATGAGGACATCGACCTGATCCCCGACATTGATCTCGGCACCTTCGAAGTGGTTCCTGGGAACCTCACCCTCGGCCTTATAACCGACATCAACGATGACCCAGTCATCACTGATGCTGACAATCTTGCCGCCGATGATCTTGTCTTCCTCGAACTCTCCGATCGAATCCCGAAGGATTTCATCGACATTTTCGAGAGAGTCTCCTTCAACGTATTCTTCGACCTTTTTATCCAGGGATTCTCCCTGAATGTCATACTGCTTGAGCAGTGCTGGTCTGATTCTGGCCATGAAAAGGCCTCTTCTTTCTGGTTACGGACTGTGTGAAGCCCGGGCTCGACATTCGTGCCCGTCCACGGCTCCGATTCACTCGTCCTTGTTTGCTCGACCTTGATCGGTGACCATCACCGATTCGAGATCGTTGCAGATCAATTTTCCATTTCATCAGCGAACTGGTCTTCTCCCTCGCACTCGGGAGCGAGCCGGACCATCGCCTTCCGGATACGAGCGAGTGCATCACTCGTATCTTCCTTGGGGTCGAGCACATCGATCGGATCTCCGAAGCGGATTTCCACATGTACCGGCTGAGGAATCCATCGTCCCCGCCCTAGCGCTCGATCACTTCCAACGATCATCGCCGGGATCACCGTAACCCCCGACATTCGTGCCAGTTTCACCACTCCGCCCTTGAACCGACCCAACCGCCCGCTGCGGCTGCGTGTTCCCTCGGGAAAGACCAGTACTCCTCCCCCACGAGAGAGGTGATCGATCACCGAACGGAATGCTGAGATTCCGACCCCTTCCCTTTCGAGCGGAAGGGCATTCATCCCCTTCAAGGCCATTCCGATGAGAGCGGGCCTGAAGAGAGTACTTCTCGCCATGAACGCCAGTGGGCGCACCAGTTGAGTGCCTGCCACCACCGGATCCAGCAAACTCGAATGGTTCACCGCCAGCAAGAAGCCGCCACTTTCGGGCACCTTCTCAACGCCTTGGCGGCTCGGCCGGAACAAGATCCAGCAGAAGAAACCCGCCACGGCGCGGCTCAGGAAGTAGAACCAGTTGGCCCCCGGTTCCACGACCGCGGGATCCGCTCCATGATCGCCGATAACACCTCCTCCAAGTCGAGCAAGGTCGTATCAACTGTCACCGCATCTGAAGCCGCCATCAGCGGTGACACATCTCTTTCTTCATCCAGTGAATCCCTCAGTGCCACCTGTTGCTGAACCACCGCGAGCGGTAAGTCCTCCGAAAGGCGCTGACTCAGTTCCAACTGTCTTCTCCTGGCACGCTCCTCGACGGAGGCGGTCAGGAAAATCTTCACCTGGGCATTGGGGAACACCACGGTTCCCATGTCTCGACCCTCGGCAATCACCGGGAGATCAGTGGGCAGGTTGCGCTGCAATGGCAACACCGCACTTCTCACAGCAGGATCGTTGGAGATGTGATGGATTTCACCGGTCACCCGGGTCGAATCCAGTACAACTCCCGGATCGAATCCATCCACCTCGACCCTGAACGAATCGGGGGATGCGACGATCTCCAGTCGATGATCCTCGATCAGTTTGCGAACTCGCTCCCGATCGGGAAGAGCCACTTCATTCTCAAGGGCCAACCAGGTGATCCCCCGGTAAAGGCGCCCGCTGGAGAACATCCGTCCACCGATGCGAGCCGCCAACAGCCGAGCGACACTGCTCTTACCACAGCCTGCAGGTCCATCGAGAGTCGCAATCTGCAGAACCAAGCGATCCTCCCGGGCAAGCCCCGTCGGATGCCGAGATCCAAGACACCTGAATTGGCCTCGAAGAGTCCCGGTCCAAGTTCAATAAACTACGGATCTAAAGAGGGTTGCGCAAGTTCATCGAAGGGTCGAGATGGCCCAGATGGAGCCTTTTCTTCCAGGAAATAGGTGCGCCGTCCCCCACCAGAGGCCCCGAATCGAAACGGACCGCAGGATCTAGCCCATCATCGGTTCCAGCCGAGCGGCTCCTGACCCACCGTATCCCCGGGTATCGAGCCAGCATTCAGCAAAACCAAGCGATCTCGCGAGCGCCTCGAAACGGTGACGCCAGCGCTCATCGGTCCTTTGCTCCAACTGGTCACGATCGATCTCGACCACCACTCGAGTTCCCCCACAACGCGCGCGATAGATGGAAAATCCTTCCCCGGAGAGCAGCGCCTCGAGAGCCTCCACCTTCTGCAACAGGTCACGGTCCACCTCGGTTCCGACCGGAACCCGGCTAGCGAGACAGGGGCGTGCCGGTCGATTCCAACTCGGCAATCCTCGCTGCAGTGCCATCGCCCGTACCTGTTGCTTGTCAATTCCGAACTGGCGCAGTGGACTCTTCACTCCTCGCTCTCCCGAGGCTTTCATTCCCAGTCGATCACCCGAATCGTCGGATGCCTGGGCCCCATCGACGATGGTGTGTTGCGCCAGTTCTTCAACGGAGAGGATCACATCGTAGAGTTCAGACTTGCAGTGATAACAACGATCTCCGGCGTTGGCGCGATAGCCCGGTCGAGAGAGTTCAGAAGTGGTGACCTCGAGATGCCGGATGCCTGCGATTCGAGCAGAGCAACAAGCCGCTTCCCGCTCTTCAGCGGAAAGACTTGGAGAGATGCCGGTGACGGCCACCGCATCGGAACCGAGGACCTCGACCGCCAGCGCTGCCATCAGTGCAGAATCAACACCCCCACTGAGTGCGACGACGATCGGGCGATGCTCTTGCAACCAAGTCGACAATTGCTCCATTGTCGCCTGATCTGGCAGGGAGTCGGTAGGGAGAATCGTGCCGGAGGGAACTCTTTCACGAGTTTCCTCCGGCCGACCACCGCGGCTAGATGTCGTAGTAAAGGGCAAACTCATAGGGGTGTGGACGACGACGCAACTCGTCCACTTCCTTTTCTCTCTTGTATTTAATCCAGGCCCCGATCGCATCCGCCGAGAACACATCACCGGCGAGCAGGAACTCGTGATCCTTTTCCAGTTCATCGAGCGCATCCTCGAGAGACGCCGGAGTACTCGGCACATCGGCAAGTTGATCCGCTGGCATGTCATAGAGATCTTTGTCGAACGGAAGGCCCGGGTCGATCTTGTTCTTGATTCCGTCGAGGGCCGCCATCGTCAGGGCCGAAAAGGCCAGATAGGGGTTACAGGAGGGATCCGGGCAGCGAAACTCGAAACGCTTGGCACTGGCACTGGTGGTCCCGACAGGGATTCTGATCGCTGCCGAACGATTGCGCGAGGAGTAGGCCAACCGGGTCGGGGCCTCGAATCCCGGCACTAATCTCTTGTAGGAATTGGTGGTGGGATTGGTCAGTGCCACCAGAGCGGGAGCGTGATGGAGAATCCCTCCGATCGCATGCAAACCGATTTCACTCATGCCTGCATATCCATCTCCCGCGAACAGGTTGACCCCGTTCTTCCAGATGGAGAGGTGCATGTGCATGCCACTGCCATTGTCATTCCATACCGGTTTCGGCATGAAGGTGACCGTTTTGCCATTCTGATGAGCTGTATTCTTGACGATGTACTTGTAACACATCAACTGGTCAGCGGCCTTCAGCAGCGAGTTGTACTTGATGTCGATTTCGGCCTGACCGGCAGTCGCCACTTCATGATGCTGGCATTCGATTTCGAGACCGCAATCGATGAGGTTTTTCATCATCTCATTGCGCAGGTCATTGAACTTGTCGGTCGGAGGAACAGGAAAGTAGCCCTCCTTGTAACGCGGCTTGTAGCCAAGATTCGGACCCTCATCGGAACCGGTATTCCAGCGTCCCTCGACACTGTCGAGGAAGTAGAAGCCAGAATGCTCGTTCTGATCGAAGCGAATATCATCAAAGATGAAGAACTCAGCTTCGGGGCCAATGAATGCGTCATCTCCGATTCCCGAGTTGCGAAGGTAGGCTTCGGCTCGTTTCGCGATGTTGCGAGGATCCCTCGAGTAACTCTCATGGGTGACCGGATCCTTGATATCGCAGATCAGCACCAGTGTCTTCATCTTCGGAAACGGATCGATCCATGCAGTGCTCGGATCGGGGACCACCAACATGTCGCTCTCCTGGATCCCCTTCCAGCCTCGCATGCTCGACCCGTCAAATCCGAGGCCATCGGAGAAAGTGCTCTCGCTGAGGCCCGTTGCAGGAATCGTGAAATGCTGCCACAGCCCGGGGAAATCCAAGAATCGGAAATCCACCGCTTCGATCCCCTTGTTCCTGACCAGTTCTAGGACCTCGTTGACGGTCACTGACTCTCCCTTTCATCGGCTCATCTCAGAACCGATTACTGACTACCTGAGTTTTCTGAATCCACTATGACTATGAAGCACACCATGACTCCAGTCACACTGATTTGTCACACTGATTTGTCACACTGATTTGTTCCACTGATTTGTTCCACTGATTTGTTCCACTGACTTGCTCCACACGATCGAGAAGAGCCCGCTCCTCGATTCTCTTCAAATCGCTTCAGGCCCCATCTCTCCGGTTCTTGTTCTCATCGCATCGGAGAGTTGTCCCACGTGTGTGGTGACATCGAAGCCCGCACTCCGCAGCTGTTCCAGCACCTTCAAGGCCGGTGGCAGGAACTCCTCGTTCAAGGCGACCTCGACCCTCAGGGCTTGATTCCCCGCCGAGACTACCGATTGAGGATTCACCATTTCCACTTCCGCTACCGTAAATCGAACCACTCCGACCTGCGAAAATTTTTCGGTCAACCGATCGAGTGCTTCAGAAGGAATGATCGAAACAACCCAGTACATGTTGCTCTCCTCACTCTAATTCTGGTCGACGCATCAGCAATTGCTCGATGCCTTCTGCCACCGATAAATCTTCATGCAAGATGCGAAAAACGGTCTCTGCGATGGGCATCTCCACCTGCTTGGTCGAACAGAGTTGATTCACCGCCTTGGCGGTCGTCACTCCCTCGGCCACCTGCTCCATCGAATCGAGCACAGCCCCGACCGATTCGCCGGAACCCAGTCTGCACCCGACCGTTCGATTGCGAGAATGCCCACTACAGCATGTGGCCACCAGGTCACCGATTCCAGAGAGCCCTGCAAAGGTCTCACGACGCCCCCCCAGGGACGTCCCCAGTCGCGAGATCTCGGCGGTTCCACGGGTCACCAGCGCTGCTACTGTGTTGTCACCGAAACCTTGACCGATTGCAATGCCACACCCCAAGGCCACGACATTCTTGAGGGCCCCGGCCCACTCCACTCCAGGTCGATCGTCGCTGCGGTAGATCCGAAATCGAGGAGTCCGGAGCAGCTTCTGGATCATCCGTCCACGCTCCAGATCGACGTCAGCCACCACCACCGCGGTCGGCAAATCTGCCACCACCTCCTCGGCGTGAGACGGCCCCGAAAGCACTGCAGGCTCATTTGTGACACCACAAGCCATGAGCACCTGCGAGGGCAAGAGATTGGTCTCCAGTTCGAGTCCCTTGGATGCGGAGACCCAGATGGCATCCCGTGGCAAATCCGCTCCCGGCCCCATCATGTAGTTACGGATTTGCTGGGTCGGGACCGCACAGATCACCAGATCCGCCTCGGGCGGCGGATCTTCTCCTGCGATCGAAACCTGGAATCCTTCACCAAGGGTCCCCTCGGGCAACATATCGTGGAATCCCCGAGCCAACTGGTCGGCCCGCTCCGCCCGACGACAATGAATCGTCACATCGGCTGAGCCCTGACGAGACACATGCGCCAATGCAGTGCCCCAACTTCCCGATCCTGCGATCACCACCTTCATGGCCGCTCCTGTTCCACTCTCGGGTGAAAATATTGCTGAATATTCGGGCGATGACGAAGCAGTACCAGAAGCGAAAGGAGCAGCAGTACCGAGCCAAGAACCATCTGCGAATCGCGGGAGTCCGCCGTCAATAGCCAGCCCGGTAGCGCTGGCCAACCGGCCAGGATCACTGTAGCGGTGCAGATTCCGATCACCGAGGCCAACACCGAAGCCATTCCGACACTACGCAACGATCTTAAACCGATGAACCAGCCCCCCAGTAGAACCACTGCAATGGCGGGCTCGATCGCCAGAATCACTCCTCCGGTCGTCGCCACACCCTTCCCCCCTCGGAATTTCAAGAACGGCGAAAAGCAGTGACCAAACACCGCTGCGGCCCCCACCAAGAACTCTGGTCGGTACCAAATAGAGGCGGTATCCGCCGCTAGGGTGGAGAAGAGCAGCACCGGAACCGCACCCTTGAGCAGGTCGAGGATCAGCCCCACCGCTCCGTAGAGTTTTCCCAATTCCCGGGCCAAATTGGTGGCCCCGGGATTACCACTGCCGACCTTCAGGAGGTCGAGACCGCGTGTTTTCCCGATCAACCAGGTAAAGGGAATCGAACCGCACAGAAAGGCCGCCAGCAGCGCAACAGCGATGGTATCGAGTTCGAGTCCACCCGGTCCGGTCATGCTGGAGCCCCCCCTGTTCCGATCTGGTCGATGACGAGTGACGCCCCGGAGAATGTCGCAGTACACCGCTGGATCTGTCGGGAAGCAACCCCACCGGAGAAGCCGATCCAACTCCGACTCTTCTCTGGAGCCGCCGGCTGCGGGGCCTTAGGCTGGGCGATTCAGGATAGGATCGACCAAGGGGGGCGACTTGGACCGTTACGACCGACAGCAGAGAATCGCCGGAGGTACCGATCTCGATCGAGATTGGCAGCGCTTACGGGTATTGCTGGTCGGCTGTGGCGGCGTTGGAACTATTCTCGCGCAGACGCTGGTACGTAGCGGAATCGGCTTCCTTACAGTGCTCGACGGCGATCGGGTACGGGTCACCGACCTCCATCGCCAGGTACTCTATCGGCAAGAAGATGCCGATGCAGGCAGAGCCAAGGTGCTGGTAGCGAATCGAGAACTGCAACGAATCGGCGGCAGAACCCGGCTCAAGATGATCCCCGAGATGCTCACCCCGACCAACGCAGAGGCACACTTTCTCGCTCATGACGTGGTGATGGATGCGACCGATCACATCGCAGCCAGAACTCTCATCGATCAGACCGCAATGCAGACCGGGATCGGTTGGATTCATAGCGGCGCCATCGCCGACCGCTGGGTCGCGGCTTCATTCCTACCCCCTGGTACTCCCTGTTATCACTGTTGGGTGGCTGAATCTCCGGCACCAGGAGCGATCGGAACCTGTGAAACCGATGGTGTACTACCGGTCGCCTGCCTCGCTGCAGCCTCTGCGGCAATCCGATTACTTCTCCAGCAAATACGACCGGTCCCACTCGCTGAAGTGCCACACCATCGGCAGCGTCCAACAACCCGGACCATCGTTCGAGGCAGCATCGCTGAAGGCGAAACTACCGCCGAACTAGCGGCCGATCCCGGTTGCACCCGCTGCGGGCAGCGGTCCCACCCAACCCCTTCATCCGTATTGGGAGGGGCTGCGGTTCACCTTCGAAAGTTGTGTGGCAGCGGATCGGTGGAAACGTGGCTACAACTCGATTTCGACCAAGTCGAATCGAGACTTCAGATGCTGAATCCGGCTGTTCGCTGGCATCGAAGTGCCACGGCGATTCGTACTGAGGGTCCATCCGGTTCGTTGATTTGCTACCGCGACGGTCGTGCTCTGCTGACCGGGGACCACTCGGAAACGCTACAGCAAGCGCAGCAGCAGTTGGAACTATGGCTGGGGAAAGACGCGCTCTGGACTCGCTGACCTGAATCCTCGACGGAAAATTCAGGCCGAGAATTCAGGCCTACGATTCATCCGGTTGATCCGAGATGATCCATGATGAGCATCTCCACCAGAACCATCTGTGTCATGTCGAAACCGCGGTAGAGTCGCCTCTAGGTGGCCATCAGACGTAGTTTTCGGCGCTCGTCACCAATCCTGTGGAAGAGGCTCTCGCGCGCCTGTTCTTTCTGGACCTGGGTCTGAAACACCTGCGCCCGAGACCGCTCGAGCTGTTCGTGAAGTCGCGTCGAGCGGTCGAGTCGTGTCTCGACTAGTTGCAACACGTCCTGAAACTTCGTCTGGTGAAAGACATCATCAAACAGCAACAAGTAGAAGGGTCGCAGGATCGGTTTGAAGTCTTCCGCTTCGAGGGGATAGTTATCCAGGCAGATCAACTCGCTCAATGCGGTCTTCAAGTTGCGTTCTGCGCCCTCTAACATCTCTCGAATCCGTCCGATCGTCGAATGCTTCAGCAGATCGACGAGGTAGCCCTTTTCGATCCAATCCTGAACCGAATAATGGCTACGGGCATGAAGCACGAAGTTGCGTGCTGAGGTGAGATAATCCTTGGTGCGACTGACGTTGAACAGTGCGTCATCGAGATTCGTGAGATCTTCGGTCAGCACGTTCCAGTCATTCTCCGTCACTTCGAATTCATCGGAAATCGCCAGTACCGGCTCGTCACCCGAAAGATCAAAGCTACTGAGTGCGTGGGTTCGTTCCGATTGTAGACCATTCACTTTATCGTGAAAAACTCGGAAGGTCGCAAGGCGTTCAGAAACGTTCTTGATCTCGACTTCCAGTTCCTCGAGTTCGGTGATGATTTCAGGGCGCATACCGATGGACAGAAAGGAACTCCGAAGCGGCTCGAGATCGAAGTGCCTGTCTTCATCGAGGATGCGAGCCGAGATATCGCTGAACGACATCCCGCAGAGGCGATCCCCCGCACCAAAATCCTGTTCGGGGAAGAGGTCCAGAACCTCCAGCAAGCGGTCCCTGTGCGACCTCAGAAAATGAACCCGTGTCGCAAGACGCTGTTCCTTCTCGAGCTTGATCTGGCAGTACCCCAGTTCCTTCTCGATCTTCTCCAGACGGCGAATAAGGGACAGGTCCTTGCGCATCGACATTCCTTTCCCGCGTCTCTCTCCGATACAGTCACTGGGAGAAAAACTTGAACTCTTTGGCCACTCCTGGCAATGCTGATTCCGATCACTGGATCGGGCAATGCACCGAATTGGACGCGGGGGGCCCCCCCTCACCACGTCATGTAGATTCACTTCAAGTCCCGAGGAGAGACAGGTTTGGGACTTGCCCTTCACTCTCCATCCAAGCAAGATCAGATCGTACCACAAACCGCTACAAAATTGCACGGCTCCAGTTTGCCGATTGCACACTCAGTCAAGAAAGGGCGCATCCTATTGTTCATCGTAGCCCTGATTTGCATGACCGTTCATCAATCCCCTCCCGAACCGAACCCGGGGATCCCTGCGGTCATCGTAGCAGCACCTGACACTTTCCCCTATCCCACAGGCCAATCGCTCGAATGGCATTGGATCCAAAATGGGATTCCCACCGGGAAAACCAGTGTCCAGTGGCGCCCCCCGAGAGCTCCCGCTGAAACCTGGACCCTCGATGCGAGATTGCGCTGGCAGCAACCGGGAAGAACGATGGAAATCCGCAATAAGACTCGTTTTCTCGATTCGAGTTTACGGACCACCAGTACCCACCGAGAAAGTTTGATCGGCGCGACCGCCGCAGGTGAAAAGAGGATTGTGGTCGCCAGTGAAGTCGACTCCGACGCCTCGCGAATCCGGATCATCGTCCAGGATCCGGCCCGAGCCACTCAAATAGATCGGTTCCTACCCTTCCCCGGCAAGACGATTCTGCTCGAAAACCAGGCGTTCGAGCACTGGTTACTGATCGGGCTGCTGATCGATCGAACCGAACAACGCAAGTTCACGGCACTGATCCCCAGCGAATACCGATCGATCGAACTGGAACTGAAGAAGGACAGGGCCGAAAAGATCGGCTCCCTTGAGACCATCCGCTGGAGCGTGCTGTGCAGTGATTTCGAGGCCAAGATCTGGACCGGGCCCGGTGGCTCGATCGAACGATACCGCCAAGGGGATCTGGAAATCCGCCGAAGTCACGTGAAGACGAAGGAACCAGCGCAGCCAGTCACTCCCAGTAGGAAGCCCGAGAAGGAGAGGGACGGCGACCAAGATCGCCGCGAACGACTCCACTCACTTCCAGATCGATTCTCGGATCGCCTCGATGAAGTTTCTCAGCCTCGACAGTGTCTGTTTTCGTTCGGTCACTGGGGGCCAGTCAAAATTCGCCACGAAATCGTTGATGTGCCTCGGTTTCCCGAGCGTCTCGTAGACAACGGTGCTCTCCAGCCGACTGTATTTCACCAGCACGCCGAAGAGCAGTGCGACATTCTTCGCTGCGGCCGGCTGGCGATGGGGATACGGCACCTTTCCGGCGGCGCTCCACTGGCTCCACCGCTGCGGTAGATCCTCGTCGATCAGACGGCGCCAGCGCTTGTAATCGAAACTCTTGCCGCGGCCGAGGCGGTCGATGGTGGCGGCCAGGGGATGTTCGTAGATCCGATCGGATCGTTCGGGATCGCGCAGCACCAAGGACCTTTTGCCACGAGCCTCGGCACCCGCCACCAGTAACAGATCACGACAAGCCTGTACCTCTTCGAGAACCTCGGCATACCACCTCGTGATCTCCAATTCCTGTCGCCTGGCCTCGGTCGGGTCATCGATGCAGATCGATCCTTGCCAGGACCAGATCTCTCCCCGAGCGATGGTGGGCCATAGTAATTCCAGTTGTGATCTACGAGATTCTCGGATCAGGCTCGGATCCAACTCGATGCTCAGCGCTAGGCAGCCGGCAAACCAAGAATCGGAGACCAGTTCCCGATTCCACCACAACGACTCGCTCTCGGTGGTCTCGAAGCCGCCATCGAGAATCCGATCCTGATAGGCCAACTTGACCAACAGCCGCATTCCGTCAGGCAGAGGAGTGGTTCCAGAGAGCACCAGCCTGGCCGGAAACCGACCTTCCTCTTCACGAGCCAGGATCGCCCAGGCCAGTTGAACCGGAACATCGGCGAGCGGCTTCTGCAATGTACAGTCGAGGATCCAGCGACCTGCCGGCAGTTCGACGGGAATCTGGGTGCCGTTGGGTGTCGTCCACTGCAGTCCCTCTCCAGCCACCTCGACCCAGTCGCTGGCCCCGGTGCGAACCGTTCCTGTCGCAGTTTCCAGTGGCAACCCGGTGCCCTCCGGCAGCAAGTCCCCGGCGGCAGTGAGCCCACGGATCTTGCACTGGAAAGGGATCCAACGGGGCTCCGGATCGATTGGCGGGTCGATCGGAGAAACACTCTCGACCGATGGCGTGATCCCGCTCGGAGGATCGACCTCGGGTTTGTCCAGTTCCAGTGGGGCGACTTGTTCGGGAGGGATGATCACGGTCGGTGCCGGTTGGTGATCGATGAGGAAATAGGTGATCAATGGGATCGCCAGAATCAGTAGCCACAGTTTACGATCACTGAGATTCAAAAAACTGAAGTTCAGCAACTTGGCCGCCTTCCCTACTCTTGATCCAACTGCTGGAGCAACTGATCGCAGAAGTTCACCAGATCGGGTCCGTCGGAGGAAACCACCGAAAAAACCCACTGATCGATCCGTCCACGCCGATGACCATCGGCTTCCGTTTCTCCCACATAGATGGTGACCTGTGGTTCAGACCCGGTCAATCCGAACAACTCCGCTTTCAACTGGTACTGTTGTGGCCCCGGAGCCGTCGGATCATCCGGAGCCCAGTTTCTCGCCATCAACTGAGAAAGTGTCCGGGCGATCCAGCGCACATCGGGCTGCGGTAGGTCGACCTGTTCCCTGCCCTGACAACGCCATGTCTGGTTGGGCAATGCCAGCAACGCTTCACCCCCATCGGGCGTGGTGATCCGAAAGCGCCTGAGTTCGCCCGCGGTCACCGAGGTGACCCTGTGATCCCTCAAAGAAAAAGGCGCGCGAATCAACTGTTCAAGGTCATCGACCTTGACCTCTGCAACCGACTGCTGGCGAGGGTTCCAGACGTAATGGATTCCAGATCCCTGTTGCACCTCGGCACCGAACAGGATCCGTTCCGGATTCCCTTCTTCGGTGATCAGGGCGACCTGCACCAGCGGGCGATCGAACCCCCACAACTGTAGAGAGGAACGATCGATCGGCTGGCGATCGATGGCCCTCAACTGACGAAGCCGCTCGCTCCAACGTTCCACCAGTTGCGCCTCTGCCGGCACCGCAGAGGAATCGCCGGCCCAGCGCATCTTCCATCCTCCGGCAGATTGAAGCTCCAGATCGACCTTGCCATGAGCGCCACCGGTCAGCGACAAGGCTCGAATCCTCGGTTGATCGATACGCACCAGATAAGGACTGACCAGCATCGACACCTGCAACTCGATCAACTCCTGAGCCAGCCTTCCAGCCGCGACCAGCGGCGATCGACGCCCCGAGCAGCGCACTGCAACCGTCTGCGAGATCTTCGATGTGTAGAGCGCGCCCACCTCGACCGTCTTCACCGAACCATCGGTCAGTTGAACCGTCAGTTTCGCTCGTGGGGTCTCGAGCCCAAGTCGCTCCGGTAAGGGAGGATCGATGTAATCGACCGCTGCCCACTGAGCGATGCGAGTGAGCCACTGCTCCACCACAGCGGGGTTCGCATCGGCGCTATAAGGGGCCGCCAGTTGCCAGTGAACCCCAGCTCGAATCAGTTCGATCGGTGGCTGTCCGGGGCGTTCCAGCAAGACTCGCTGGACTCTTCCCGGTGAAGCCCCGCAGACCGCGTCATCTCGTATTTCATCGAGTTCAAAATCTCGTAGTGCGTCCCGAACCTCCGCCGCGATCAGCACCGGGCGATCGCCGATTCGAGCATGAACTCGCGGTAACGAAGGATGATCCGAACCCAGTTCGAGTCGATAGGTTCGAGATGGGCTCTGTACGGTGACGACGATCTGGGGCGTCTCAAGCCCCGACGATTTCAAATCGTCAGGTCCCTCTCCCCGTATTTCAAGATCGCGTAGCACTTGAAGCAGGTCCTCGATCGATGCGTAGCGGCCTCGATCCACCACCGGAGCCACGATGTCCCACCCCGCTGCCGATTTCTCGATACGGATCTGCTGTTCCCCTCTTTCGATCTCGACCGAAACCACCGCAGGGATGGCGAAAGAGAAGGGGCGTGCATCTCCGACCACATAACTGGGCCGTGCATCGCGCACCGCAAGATAAGACATCGGGGTGATCACCAGTGCCAACAGCGCCAGCAGCAGGGTCGTCCTCGAGTTCATCGGTCCCTCCTTCGGGCCCAGCCCACCAGCAAGCCGCCCAGGACGACACAACCGGGCATCACACAGAAAGAAGTCCAGAAAAACGATCTGCGCAGTTTTTCATCGAGTTCGATGCGGAACGAAACGGGTTCTCTTCCCGCCCCCGCGGGCAACAGATCCCGGCCCGCAGCCCAATCACAGCAAGCCAGTAAGAAGCGTCTCGAATCGCCCTTCCAGAGTGCCGACAAGGTCGTGTTCCAATTTCCGACCACCACCAGCCTGCCCGCTCCGATCGGCACCGCTGCGGCAAGGATCTGCGGACCTGGGAGTTCCTCGAGATCTCTGCGAGCAGAAATCTGATCCCGCTCGAGCCAGGCGGACGGGCCGGTCGAGAGCAATGCGGTGGCAGGTTCGTGCACCTCCAGCACCCGACTTGGAGTCCAGCGAGCGGCGAATCTCTCGTTGATCATCGGAGCGGTGATCGGATGGAACGGATCGAGCCGTTCCCCCACCACCGAGAAGGACGATTGGACCGCTCGATTGGGCACCGCAGTGACCTGCGCCGCCAGTCCTGGAAGTACCGAGATTCCGGCACTAGCCATCAATTCTTCGAGGCCCGTTTCCCCGTTGGCAGGAAGCAGCAAGAGCACCCCACCGCCTCCCTCGAGGAAACGTTCGACTTCTCGCCGCATCGATGCCGTCACGGCATCGACGCTTTGGATGCCACCTCCCAGTACGACCAGTAGATCCGCGTCCTCATCGATGGACTCGGCCAGGGTCAACGAGTGACCTGCGACTCGAGCGCCACGCTGTTGCAGATCCGTCACCAGCGCTGCCAGACTCGGCCCCCTCGAGGAGTTCAGCGGCGGTTCACCACTGCCCTGGCTGATGCGGATCTCGGTGGTCTGATCGGTGGCCACCTGCCGAAGTGCCGCTTCGACCGCTTCTCGAACACGATCGACAACAATCCGAGCGATCGCCTCCGGTTCCATCAGTGTCGGCTCCCGGATGATGGCGAGGTCCTTGACCTCGAGGGCCAGTCGCCGCTCTCCGCAGAAGAAGTGGATCTTGTTGAGCGCATCCGCCTCGAGACCGCGGGCATTCCGGATCAACTCCCAGCGATCCGCCTCGCGATTCACATCGACCAGCACCGGTGGGGCCACAGAATCGGGAGCACTTCGACTCAGTTCATCGATCCAGCGCATCGCCTGTCGCAGTACCCGGGCTCGAACCCGGCCCGCTGCGGTCGGCGGTAAATCGACGGGAATCACCACCGCTACCGATCGGGGCAGAGCATCGAGGAGCCCCCGGTCCGATGCGGTCACTGCCATGTGAGAGCCACGACTCCAGTCGCCACGGATGGAGTCGTGGAAAGACCAGAGATTGATGGCCCACACGATCCACAAAAGCAGCAAGATCTGCAGGGTGACATGAATCCTGGTCTTGAAACGACGTGCACGGATGAAGTCGATCACCAGCGCCTCCTCTCCAGCACCTTGGTGGCGATGAAGAGCATCAGGATGGTGAAGGAGACCCACCAGATCGGAACTCGCAGATCGACGATCCCCCGGGTCAATTCTGATCCGATGTGATGCACGGCACTGAAATGTTCGATCCAACGAAGCTCCAGGTCGCCCGGCTGATAGAGAAAACGAAGCCATTCGACCAGAAAGAGCACCAGGTTGATCGCCATTGCAAATCCCGCAGAGGCGAGCGGGTGAGAGGTCAAGGAGGAAGCCAGGATTCCCGCCGCACAGAAACCGGCTCCGACCAGGGCCACCCCGAGATAGGAAGACAGCAGTACGCCGAAGTCGACCTGGCCGACACTACTGAGCAATGCCCACAGCGGCAGCAGGCACAGCCACAGGAACATGAAAAAACACCAGGTCGAGATCCACTTAGCCGTGATCACCATCGCATCCGAGATCCCAGTGGTCACCAGCATCTCAAGAGATCCGGAGCGGCGCTCCTCGGCCAGGGTTCTCATCGAGATGAGTGGCGGTAAGACCAGCATCATGAACCAGAAAACATATCCACCGTAGATTGCCGCAACCAGTTGCTGAAGATCTCCCCCGACCGACAACAGCGACAGGTGAAAGGTCATTCCCATCACCAGCAAGAACACGAAGGCGATGGTCCAAGCCACCGGCGAGACGAATAGCGTCAGTAAGTCCCTCCTGGCCAGGGATGCCACGCGTATCATGATGTCTCTCCCGGTCCGGTCAGTTGCAGGAACAACGATTCCAGAGTGGCTCGATCGGTGCGCAGGTCGGAGAGGGCCCATTTCCGTTGACGAGCCAGTTCTCCGATGGCCGATCTCAGATCACGATCGGCATGAAGAATCCAGCCAGCGCCGTCGGTCAGAACCTCGCAGACCCCCTCGAGGGACGCGAGCCCTGCGGCGACTTCCTTGGAACCGTCCACCACCTCGACTCGGGTCGTGCCGGAACTCTCGAGACGTCGAGTCCACGCTTCTCGATCCTCATCGAGACAGATCTGGCCTTCCGAGATCATGCAGACTCGATCGCAGATCTGTTCCACCTCCCCCAGCACATGACTGGAGAGGATGATGGTGTGTTGGTGACGGAGCCGATCGATCAGTTCTCTGAACAGCGCCACTTGCCGCGGATCCAAACCACGAGTCGGCTCGTCGAGCAGCAACACCGGCGGATCTCCCAGCAGTGCATCGGCCAGCCCGATCCTTTGACGATATCCCTGGGACAGGGTTCCGATGCCGCGGCGACTCGACTCGGTGGCATCCACCTCTCCGAGGACTCGCTCGACCTCAGATGAGATCCGATTGCCGGAGACTCCCTTGAGTACAGCTCTAGATTGGAGAAATTCGCAAACACGCAACTCACCAGGCAGGGGCAATTGCTCGAGCAAGGCCCCGACCTTACGACAAGCGAGTTGCGGTTGACGTAGCAGATCGACTCCACTGACCCACAATTTCTCGGTTCCTGGATCGGGCAATAGCCAGCTGGTCAGCACCCTCAAGGTGGTGGTCTTCCCGGCACCGTTGGGGCCCAGAAAACCGGTCACGGAACCGGCTGGAACCTGGAAACTGATGGAGTCCAGGGCCTTGCGGTTACCGTAGCTTCGAGAAAGTTTTTCGACCTCGATCATCGGTGCTGATGAACTCCTACTGGGGCCAAAAGTGCCATTGTCGGAAGTGGGTAGGATAACAGGAAAATGCCCCGAGCAGGGGACTGCCTGGCGCAGAAGTGGAGGATTTCTGGCAGGAGCAAGATCGAATTCTAGTATTGCCTACGCTCGCGGGAGGAGGGGATCCCCTCCGCCTCGCGGTACTTGGTCACGGTTCTGCGAGAGATCCGTACCCCATTCTCCGCGAGTTTTTTGACGATCTGAGCATCACTCAGTGGTTTGCGAGCATCCTCTGCTTCGACCAGTTCCTGGATGCGAGCGATCACCCCGCCTCGAGATTCCTGGGCACCGTCATCTCGCACCGTGCCGCTAGTGAAGAGGCTCCTTAATTCTCGGATCATACCTGGAGCCTGGAACCATTTGCCCGAGATCGCCCGACTCACCGTCGAAACATTGACTCCGACCGTGTCGGCGACATCTTGCATCCGCAGTGGTTGCAGATAGCGATCCCCTTCTCGGAAGTAGCGCTGTTGCCGGTTGACCACCTCTTCCGCCACCCGTTGAAGAGTCGAACTGCGCTGATGCACGGCTCCCATCAACCACTCGGCATTCTCGATCCTTTTCTTCAGGTATTTGCGCAGTTCCGGATCCTCACGGGCAGATTTCAGCAGTTCACGGTAGTGAGGAGAGATCTTCAATCGGGGCACCGATGAAGCATTGACATCGACCTTGAGCACGCCTTTTTCATCCTCCGAGATGATCACATCCGGAACCACTCTGGCATTGGGCTCCTGGCGAAACGGCCGACCCGGAATCGGTTCCAGAGAACGAATCACATCCTGCGCCTCCTTGATCTCGTCGAGTGAATGACCCGTGGCGCGCGCGATGTGAGGGAGCCGATTGCGAGCCAGATCATCGAGGTGATTCCTAACGATCTGTTCTTCCAGTTGATTCTCACCGGGATCGCGGAGTAACTGGATGCAAAGGCAATCGACCAGATCACGAGCTCCGACGCCGGTAGGATCGAGTTGCTGCACCTGATCCAATGCAGAGATGACTTCCTCGAAACTCGGTGAGTTTCTACCGAGCCTCGGATCACTTCCCTGAAGCTCGATTCCAGAGACCAGGGAGAGGTGAATCTCCTCGATGGAGTGGATCAGCCAGCCCCGATCATCGAGGTTGTAGATGATCTCTTCACAGATGGCTCGCTGTCGCAAATCGACGCGCGCACGCAGGCTCAGTTGATCGATCAGGAACTGAGGGAGCGACTGGGGAGGGCCTTCGGTGTTCTCGATCAGTTCGAACGCATCCTCGTCATCGGTTCCCGCTGATTTCTGGATCGGTGAGGATTCCGACCAGAAGTCAGATTGTTGTAATTCCTGCAGTTGCTCGTAGCGCTCGGTCAGATCGGTCAGTTCCTGCTGGCCAGCAAGATCTTCCCCGGAGCTGACGGTAAATTCACCTTCTCGATCGAGGCCGTCCTTCTCGGGAGCCGTTCCTTCGCCCCGGGAATCATCGCGCTCGGAATCATCACGCTCGGAATCATCGCGCTCAGAATCATCGCGCTCGAGGGTGACATTTTCCTCCAGTTCACCGGAGATTCGCTCCTCCAACTGTTGCTGGTTGAGCACCAGGATCTCCATCGACTGGATCATCTGGGGAGACAGAATCTGCTTCTGGGTTTGTTGCTGGAAAAGTCCTGTGTTGAGTCGCATCTGCTTCTTCCCCTCCCCTCTGAAGTTTGATCCCGGCCTGGATCGATTGCTTGATCGA
>JAPKAM010000157.1 GCA_028825265.1 Planctomycetota bacterium | reverse complement strand
GCGAGAACTTCTATCCGAAGAAATCCCGTGCTGTCGAGGCCATCCTTTTGAGGCCCATAGATGGGGCCCCTCTCCGGGGAGAGGGGCCCAGGTTTGTTCGAATAAATTCAAATTCGCGAAATCGCTTCCGGATTGAACCGCCTTCGCTAGGCGTGATCATCTCCATCGGTGATTTCGCTCACCTCACCCCCGGCAGATTCCGCATCCTCGGAGACGGGAGGCTTGCCCTCCAGCTCTGACTGTTGCTGCTCTACCTGTGGTTCTGCTTTGCACTCGCGAGCCGGCTTGATTTCGTCTTCTGGCTTGCTGGGATTCGAAAGCTCATCATGCAAGCTCAACCCAGATCCCAACTGTGCGTAGAACTCTTCCATGGTCCTCTTCCCCAATGTAATTCTCCTTTCGCCTGACTTCAGGACTTGATTCGCGCCCCCGGATTACAGCCGTCGCCGAACCGAAGGTCGCCATTTCATGTCCCCGGCACCATGCCGGAGACTTCCACCGAATCGATGCGCATCTGTGCTCTACCGGTCACCGCGAACAGAAACTCTGATCACAAAGCCCTGATCGCAGTAATCCTGGTCTTCACGTATAAATCTCAATCTTTCATTTTTTCGATCAGTTCGCGCACGGATTCACTCATCGGAAACTTCTCGACAGAGAACTCCTTCTCGACGGGAAATCCGTGGTTGTATTCATATGCAAGTTCGGAACCGAGGGTCATAAACCTGATCCTGGGAATTCTAGGCAGCCAGTAGCAGGTCCAGATCGCAACGCACGTACGATCCACTTCAAACAGGGAGATCACCCGGTTTCCCGTCGATAGATTGTTAAACTGTTCTCGCTCCCAGGATCTGGACCGATCGGCAAACGGATCCTCGACTCCTGCCAGCATCATCCCCTTGTTATGCAGTGAAATCAGACGGATCTCTTCCCGCAATCCCAAATCCATAACGGCTGGGGACTGGCATCCGATGAACTGCATGTACTTCGAGGTGTGGAGTGCTCCCCTCTCCACTATCCGCGTAGATTGAACATTGATAGAAACCGCGTCGTGACCTTCGGCCTCGTCACCCTCGGCCCATTTGCCACGATTCAGGGAAACCTCAGCGGAATGCAGCAGCAAGGGGGCCGGGATCAACGGTATCGGTTCGAACCCCTCAGATACTTCTGGATGGCATGAGATTTTATACAAATTTCACCTAAGCTTCCTTCATCTCATCAAGAAGCCAGAGAACCATTCAGAATCTTCTGATGGGCCTCCGTGGAGTTTCTGTTCAGGGCGTCACAACCCCGCACATCGACCGGCGCAACGCACGCCGCTCATGGCACCTTGGCGATCTCCATTACCAGGTTGCCAGACCCGAATCGGGTCATTCTTGATGCTGTTTTTCTTCTCACACTACAACTTCAGAGGCTTCCCCCTCTGAGTCTTCACGGACCAACGATCCGCTCGAGTTCATTCATCATCTGGATCGTCTTCCCGTTTTTCCATTCCTTCTTCTTGTTGATCATTTACGTCGGGACTTTCCTTTGCCATTCGCCGATTCAATTCTTCTTCACCGAACTGAATCGTCAATGCAGATGCCGCCGCTGCGTACCTCTCACGGAGTGTCCTCTCTCTCATCCAACTTCTTGAAAAATTTAACGGGCGATGCAACTCGCTGAACACAGTGTTGCTCGACCGCTGGAGTGACTCTTGCAGTTGCTTCTGCGCATCCTCCTCGAGGGGGAAGTTTAGATTTAGGCTGTCGATGTATTTCTCGACGGGAAAGCCATGGAAAAACTCGTACTCAAAGTCATCTTGCATCATTACGAACCTGTACTTGGGTACTCGTGGTTGCGAATAACAAGTCCAGACGACCGCGCACTGGGACCACACCCCGAACAGGGAAATCACCCGATCACCGACCGCCATGGCTCTGCACTGACTTTCTTCCCACTGAATTGGGCCGTCTGTGAAGGGTTCGCGAACGGCATAGAGCAGGTGACCCTGTTTGTGTAACAGGACCAGTTCCCGAATCAGATCTGATGGAGGATTCATATCCGAAACACAGAAGAGCAGTCGGTGGGGGTGATCGGTGTACGGAGTTCCATTCTGGTCCACTAAGATTGGAGTCACCTTAGTCGGGGGGACATCACTGCACTCCCCAGGTTGTAGACACTCTCGCCGAACCATCCGAGGAGCTTCATTCACGCCATGCGGTGGCCCAAACGAAGTGCGAACTATTCGAGGATCTGTCATGGGCCCTACCAAGAGTCGGTTCTCCGAAAATAATTAGCCATTCCGCCCTTTCTGTTTTGCAACCAGAAGGCCGAATCCTCGGCTTGTCCTGGCTTCATTGGTTTTCTAGCAGTGCCCAATCCGCTCCTTAGCGGATCTCGGCTCTCTCGTCCATCACGATGACTAGTGATCAACGGAGACCAACTGCATAGGATCGGCCGCTTCCATCCACTGGCCGCCCCTACTCATCGGTCGCTTGATTCAACTGCTGTTGGAAGGAACTTCTCTTGAACTTTGGAGACAGCGACACATTGTTTTCATGGACATACAGAATCCATTCCTCGACCGGAAAGTTGTTGGAATATTCATAGGCCAGTTCCGACGCCAGCATGGCGAAGTAGAGCCTGCCCGATTCCTCCTCGGCAGGGACGCTCCACACCGCGACGCACTGTCCCCAAAAGTTATAGAACGAGATGGCCCGCTGTGCATTCAGCAGATTGGCCTGTTGTTCCTGTTCCCAGGTCACCGCTTCGCCATCCTTCGGATCCGCGACATGAAGCAGCATCGCACCACGCTTGTGGGCCCCGACGAACGATGCGCAGACGAATGCGGGGAGGATCGTCCGAAGAAGCAGCGACAGATACACGATATTGCCCGCCAGATCCGTATTTTCATCGCTCAGTTCCGCGTCCACTCCGCGGGCCATCTCATCTTCGATGATCCACCCCATCAGGCCACCATAGGGATCATTGTTCGGTGCTCCCGCCAGAGGCACATCCCCCGGCGCAGCCAGACGAGGAAACGGAATCTCGACGGTGGGATCGTCCTCCAGCACCTCGTTTTCCGCTAAATACGTATGAATACGTGACATAAAAAACCTTCCCGTAGTGCATCAAGAAGGTCGGAAACCGACAAAACAGCACCGATGGAGACCGAGGGATGGATGAATGGATTCCATCACGATCAAAATCAGAACTGCCTGGGGGGTTCCCTGGGAGTTTTGTTTCGAGGCCAAAGACCTCGCACATCGACCGGCGTAACACACGCCAATCAAGGCACCTTGGTTTTCTCCATAACCAGGTTGCCAGACCCAAACACGGGTCATTCTTGATGCAGAGTTTATATTAGATAACGGTTTAAGATCTGTCAACAGAATCGGGAAGAATGGCATGGATTACTGACAAAATATTAAGCGACGCTCACCGTGCCATCACTGCTTGAACACCTCACGCCCATGCCATTCCAGAAGATCACGATCGGGAAATTGATCCGCGGAACCCGGTAACTGAATCGTCTTTCCATCGAATGCGTAGTAGACCGTGCCGTTGTTCCAGCTTTCCCGTAACAGTGGACTGACCTTGAACTCGTGGTCCGGAGAAACGGTGACGTAACCCTGATCGTACAACCGGTGAACATCAGAACGCAGCAACAGGCCGTTCGACACGGCGTGCTCTCCCCCGGTTCCATAGGGGCGAATGTGAGCCGCTTCTAGCACCGGCAGACTGTGTTCGCCGGTGACAGCACACGCTCTTTGATACGCATCGACCACGGCGATACGAAACGCTCCCTGTCCTAGCCTCGGCTGATACTCTTGAGGAGTTCCAAACCGATTGCGCGGCGACTCGGCGATCTGAGCCGCAGTGTTTGTGTTGAGCCGCAGCGACTTGGCGTGAAGCTGACACTCCTGCCAAATCCGAGCGCCTTCTCCTTCTGTCAAAGACATCTGCTTGCCGACAACCACATTCTTCGGCCACTCCCTGGCGATCGGAATCTTGACTTCCGAGGGGAAAAAAACCGGCTCGAGGATGGTTCGACACCCAATCGATGGATCGTGAACGGTTTCTCCTTCTGCGACTTTGCCCTTGCGATACTTTTGAACCCTCTCGAACATCTGCTCCCTCGTGGCGGCGCCATTTCCATCCCCGAACGCCTCCCAGGCCAACGAAAGTGGGATCGATGTCACGGGGCCAAGAAAGCCAAACCCTCCGATTCGATAATGAGGACTCTTGCGCTGAAAGAAAAACGGCGTCCCTGTCGG
>JAPKAM010000156.1 GCA_028825265.1 Planctomycetota bacterium | reverse complement strand
CGGTTCCACAAGATCCGACGATGCGTAACTGATGCGTAACTGATGCGTAACTGATTTCAAAGCGGTCGATAGCGAAGCGAATGGATCTTGCAGATGGAGCAGCGACTGTTGGTTCCTCGAACTCTGTGATCCCTCCGGGGGAACGGAAGCCATGCGCAATTGGTTCCTGGCGTTGCCAGAACTTTGGATCTGGGCATAGTTTCAGCCCTCTGTTCTGTGGGTCCTTCTGGAGCGCCAGAGCAGTGCGGGGCATTGTTTGTTCGATCGTGATTGCATGCTGTGAAGGCGTAACGGTGTTTGCCCACCGTTAGAGAGAGGTATTCATGTCCGACTTTGATGAAGTTTGGTGCATCGATGCGGGACGCACGTCCCTCAAGGCGGTGAAACTTCAGCGATCTGGAAATGGTGCGGAAGTTGTCGCCGCCGCAAAGATTGATAATCCAGGTGGTTCCGAGGTCGATTCCTCTGCTGCAGCGGTTTCTGCGCTGGCAGCACAGCATGATCTATCCGGTGCGCTCATCGTGACGCTGCCAAGTCGCTCCGCATTGACCAGTTTCATTCCAATCCCGCCGGTGGCGGGCAAGAAACTGGACGAATTGATCGGATACGAGGCGCAACAGAACATCCCATTACCGATCGATGAAGTGATATGGGGAAGCCATGTCAGCGGTGATACCGACGATGGTGAAAAAGAAGTAGGTATCTTTGCCGTTCGATCGGAAGAGATTTCTGATCTGCTGGTCGATTACTCCCAGGACGATCTGGAAGTGGACGTTCTGACCCTGGGCAACGTGAGTCTGCTGAACCTGATTCGTTTTGACCTACGACCGACTCGACCGATCGTCGCCCTGGAGATCGGGTCCGATCACACGGACCTGATTATCGTCAACGGTTCTCGGTTTTGGTTCCGCTCCCTCCCGATTGCCGGCAAAGACTTCACGCAGGCATTGCAGGATAAATTTGGCTGCTCCGAACAGGAGGCCGAGAACCTCAAGGTGACTGCGGCTCAATCGGAGCATGCAGCAAAAATCTTCAAAGAGGTTCAACCTCTGCTGCGCGATATGGTCAGTGAGATCAACCGTTCCATCGGTTACTACAAGTCCCGAGTGGGAGAGATCAAGGTCGAAGATCTGTTCCTGTTTGGCGGCAGCTCAAAGTTGGTAGGTCTGAGAAAGTTTCTGGAAGAGAATCTTCGAATCCGTGTCCAACTGACCAAGAACCTGGCAAGAGTGAGAATCGGGACCGATGCGCTTCCTTCTGGAATACAGCAGGAGACGGCGACCTATTGCACTGCCATCGGCGGGGCTCTTCAGGGACTCGGGCTGGCGGAAGTCGACTTGAACCTGCTCCCCCAGGAGAAGCGGGAAGCGGTCGAGTTCCAGAAGAAGAAGAAGAAAGTGCTGGTCGCAGCAGCGAGCCTCTACATCCTGATCCTCTTCTTCAGTCTGAATTTCGGAGGAAAGATCCGAGAGGCAGAGGCAGTGCTCTCCAAGGCGGGGATCGTCAAGGAACTGAAGAAGAATGAGGATACCCTCGAGGAACTGGCTGGCGATGAATCGCAGGAGAAGTTGGCCAAACAGGGCGTATTGCTCGCGAGAGGGACTGGACGGCTGATTCCACGCGAAATCCTCGGCATCGTTGGATCGGTGGTTCCCGCCGAACTGGGTGCCAATGTTCTGTCGAAGAGGGCCGAAGACGGTCCCGAGAAGGATAGCGTGCTGCGCAATATCGAAGCGGATCAGGAGATCCTCAATGGACAGAAGACCTGGTTGGCGGGACTCGATATTCGCAAGATTCTGATCACTGCGGATGGAGCGATACTCGAAAAAACCAGTTCCGGGAAAGATAGCAGTGTTCGGATCTTTGACGACCGTTACGAGGTCGTCGTCCATGGCTTCCGCTACGATGCGGGAAATGCCGCATCCAACGATGAGAAGTTGAATCAGATGATCGTCGCTCCCATCGAGAAGCGATTGACCGAACTCTATGGTGAGGCGGACTCTGGAACCGCGAGGGTCGAGAGAACGGTTCTTGCCGAAACGATGCTGATGTTCTTGAAGTCCGAGGGGATCAAGACCGGAAGCGGACGAGGAAGCAAGACCGATACGACACTCAATCATGGTACCAACCTCTATCCGTGGAAAATCCGCTGGATTCATCCACCCCTCCCAGGGATCGACATCGATTCCGAATTTGAGAATGAATAGGGGGGCAAGATGAACGACAAGATTTTCTGGTCACTACTCGGGGTTATCCTGGTCGGCTGGGTGGTACTTTTTGCCCTGTTCGTGATGCCAAAGATGACAGAGTACGAATCCGTGACCAAGAAGTTGAAGAACTCCAAAAGGGAGATCGAGAAGTACGCAAAGATGAGCGCATCGGATCTCCCCACCATGGAACTGGTAGAAGCAAAGAGAGAGTTCCTGCTCAACTGGGACAAACAGATCGCCAAGGCAGAGCAGTTCCACATCAATCGAGCGAACCTCTTCACCGAGGGTGCCGTCGGAGATCTGAGTTCCTGGTCTACTCGATACCGTGACAATTTCGGTTTGCTGGTGAGTCGTTATATCCACCACACTGGATACGCGGGGGAGCCCAAGGATTTCCCGTTCACGATTCAGGACAATCTCGACGACCCCGATCAACTGCAGAGTTACGAGCGAGTGTGGCGAATCCAGAAGGATCTGGTCGATCGGGTCATCTCCATCCGGGGAGCTTCCATCGCGGATGGTGGATTGAAGATCAATCAGCAACGGAAAAAGTCCTTCAAGGACAAGAACGAGGGCGGGATTCCGATCTCTTTTCTGGCCAAGTTGCCGCCGGCAAGCGTCGGTGGATTGATCGACGGATTGTTGCGCCATACTTATGTCGACTTCGAGATCGACAAGTTTTCTCTGGCGAAGACCAGAGAGGGACTGATCTACGATGTGGTGGAGGAAGTGGAAGAAGGAGCCGATGGGATCGCTTCTGAACCTGTCGTCTGGGTACTCCTTGAAATGAATGTGCCCGCCGGCGTTGTTGCCGCGGGCAGTCAGTAGAAACGAGGCAATAAGTGCAAAATATCGACAAGATTGCCATCGGTGCGGCGGTGGTTCTACTGCTAGTTGGTTTCACTTCTTCGGCATTTATTGGAGATCAGGGGGCCGAGTTCTCCGATGCGATCTCCACTGCTACAGGGGAGATCCAGAGCACCCAGGCGAAACAATCGGTCGAGAATCAGGCTGCCCCTGAAGTCGAGAATGAGGTCAAAAAGGCCTTTTCCTTCCAGGGCGAAACTGAAATTCCGGAGTGGGTCTTCTATCGCCGTCCTGCCCGATTGGAACTGTTCCGAACTGCTGTGATCCTTCCACCAGAACTGGCTCCAGGTTGGATTGCCAAGGTGGAAGTGATTCGTGAAGGAAGTAGCAAATCGACCTTGCACAGGATCAGCGGACGGCATGGCATCTTTGAGCGAGCCGACGTGGTTTCCTGCAATCTGGAGATGAGCGAGGGGGGATCGGAGTGGTCCAAAGTTTCGACCTTTTCCTCGGTCCAGACCGCCGCAGGCTTTGTCGCGGAGGTTGACTCGGGATTGGAGACGGGCAAGTCCTACAGTTATCGCATCAGCATGCGAGCTCGCTCGACCAGTTCCGTTCCCTTCGCCAGTGGAACCGACGTGGTCACTTCGGGACCCAGCGAAGCGGTTCTTTTTCCGGCCAATTCGATCTGGCGCGTCAGTGGTGCTCAGATCGGGAAATTGGATGGTGGAGGCAACTTTGTTCCAGGACGTGTGACGGTTCAAAATACCGTCTGGGACTGGGCCTCTGGCGGGACCAAGCGGAATACCAAAATCATCACCGAGAGTCCGCAGGGTACCGACGGTGAAGAACTATTTGGCACCGGATATCGCCTCGAGCGAATCCAGGACACCGCAGATGGTCGAACCGTCGTTCTCAAGAACTCGGCCGGGAAGCGGATGTACCTCAAGAACAATGGTGACCCGCAGCGGCTCGATCCCAGGGACTGGTTCAATACCGATGCGGATCCGGCGGAAGAACCGATCGGAGACGAGACCTCAGCAGAAGATTCAGAGGACGATTCCGACGATCCTCCTCCGGCCCAACCCGCACGTCCACGACCCAGTGGTGGTGGCCTCTTCGGCGGTGGTGACGATTGATCACAGGACCGATCAAGGACCCGCACAGCGGCATGTTCGGTGACAAGATTTACCTGTTTGATGGTTCGTAGCGATAGCGACTTTTACTGTGAGCGACTTTTACTGTGA
>JAPKAM010000155.1 GCA_028825265.1 Planctomycetota bacterium | reverse complement strand
CGACGCCTGATCAGCGACGCCCGATCAGCGACGCCATGTCATGGGCAAGAAGATCACCAGCACCGCATAGATCTCCAGCCGTCCCAGCAACATCAGCAGGATCATCAGTATTTTTCCAGCGGCCGGAATACTCGAGTAATTTTCCAATGGCCCGACCCCGGCGATTCCAGGACCGATGTTGCCGAGGGTCGCCAGCGTCGCACCGACTGCCGTCAACAGGAGGTCATCTTCGAGTGCGCCTGGAACCTGCTGCGCTTCCACCACTTCGAGGCTTCCTGAACCACTCGACCATGCCGGATCGAGGATGAAGGAAAACAGCAAGGTCGAGATCAAGAACAGTAACACCCAGAGTATCAGAATCCCCATCACCCTCGAGACCACCTCACGCTCCACCGGTTTCCCCCCAATCTTGATGGGAAGCACCGCATGAGGCCGAATCAGCAGAGCGATTTCTCGTAATCCAAACTTCACCAGAGTCAGTACCCTAAAGATCTTGACTCCACCTGACGTACTCCCAGCGCAGCCGCCGATCACCATCAACACCAGCAATACGACACGGCACGCGTTTGGCCAGTGGTCATAATCCGCGGTGACAAATCCAGCGCCAGTACCGATGGATGCAACCTGGAAACTAGCGTAGCGAAAGCACTCCATGAGGGTGTCGTATTTTCCTGGATGCACGACTCGATCAGGGAATGAACCCAGATGTAGCATCAGGGTCACGAAGATGATCGAGCCGATGATCAATCCGGAAAAGAACTTGAACTCACTGTCTTTGAAGTAGAGCGGTCTGCGATGAAAAATCGCTCGGTAGTGCAGCACGAAATTCAATCCAGCCATCAACATGAAGACGGTGATGACTCCATCGATATAGGCGCTATCAAAGTGAGCGATGCTGCTGTTCTTGGTTGAGAATCCACCGGTAGCTAAACTGCAAAAGGAATGCGTGACGGCATCGAACCAACCCATTACAGGAAGGAGAAGTCCAATCTGCACCAGAGTGAGAAGAGTGTAGATTCCCCACAGCATCATCGCAGTCTGAGCCATCCGAGGGGCCAGTTTCTCAGTGGTCGGCCCAGGCACTTCTGCCCTCATCATCTGAATTCCGCCCGATCCCAGTAACGGCAATACCGCCACGGTCAGTACCACGATCCCCATGCCCCCCAACCACTGGGTCAGACTTCTCCAGAACAACAAACCCTTTGGGAGACTTTCGATGTCACCCAGGATTGTTGCTCCTGTAGTGGTAAATCCGCTCATCGTCTCGAAATAAGCATCGAGTAGTGAAGGAATCCCACCGGGGGCAAACCAGAAGGGAAGAGCGCCAAAGAAGCTCAAGACCGCCCATCCTAAACCCACCACGGCAAAAGCTTCGCGAGAACGAAGCTCCTTCTGGCAATCACGGTTGGCCCCCCAGAGAACCATTCCTGTGGCCAGGCAGATCCCTATGGTGGTATAGAAGGCAGGAAGTTCATCGGAAGAGCCGAGAGCCGCAGCGACCAGCAATGGAACCAGGAGGATTCCAGCCAGGGTCATAACCAACAGACCGAGGACCGCCAGAAGGGGTCGGTATCTCACTTCAGCTTACCCCTTCTGCGAGTAAACAATTTCTCGATGTCATTCACCGCCCCTGGTAGGGCAAAGACAATGACATGATCGCCATTCTCGATCACCGTGTCTCCCTCTGCAGTAAACACTTCATCTCCTCGCTGAATCGCTCCAATAATGAAATCCTTGGTACGGCCAAGGTCGCGAATTTTCTTGCCGCAGACCGATTCCGCTTCGCTGATCTCATATTCTCTCGCTTCTGCGCCCGAGTCCCCCACCTGCGAAACTGCGATGACGCGTCCACGGCGCAACTCCCTCAGAATGGCGCTGACGGTGATACGCCGAGGATTGACCGCCTCCCCGACTGCCGCCTGTTTGAGAATCGGCAGGAACTGGCTCTGCTCGGTTCGGATGAGTATTCGTCGAACTCCAAGTTTGTTGACGAGCAAGGCATTGGTCAGGTTTTCTGCATCTCCGTTTTCCAGCGATAGAAAAAAGTCTGCATCTCCGACTCTGTTTTCCTCAGCAAAATCCGCATCCTCGATGTCTCCATGAAGGACCAGGCTTTTTTCGAGGATCTCCGAGGCCCTCTCAGCCCGAGCCCGGTCTTTTTCTACCAGCACGACGGATTTCACAGAACCCTCCAACCTTCGAGCCACTTCGATTCCCAACTGTGTGGCTCCCGCGATGAACACCTGCTGTACGACCTCTGTTCCGGGGTGCGCAATGGCTCTGAATTCCGCCGTTTTTGTGCGCTGCAGCAAGACATAGATCTGATCTCCATCTCTGAGTTCATCGTCTCCGGTTGCAATCACTAGGCCATCTTCCCTGGAGATGCCAACAATCAAGCCGGGAATCCGATCATATCTCCGACGAAGATCCCTTAGTACAACGCCATCGAGAGGGGACCCTTCCGAGATCTGATATCCCCACAAAACCATCTCTCCATCGGCAAAATCGAAGACATCGAAAGTTCCGGGATTTTGAACCAATCTACGCAACTTCTCCGCAGTGGCGTCCACTGGATTGACGATCAGATCGGCTCCGTATGCTTCCTTCAACAAGGGAGATGTCTTGGAAGAAAGTTCTGAATTCCGAAGTCGAACCACTACCTTTTTTGCTCCCAGTTGTTTGGAGATGAGACTGACAACGATGTTGGTCTCGTCTCGATCGGTCACCGCGATGACCAGATCCGTGTTATCGGCGATGGCTTGCCGAAGCGTTCTGGGACTCGCAGCGTTTCCATGAATCGCCCGTACATTCAGTCGATCGTCAATCCTGTGGATTAGATCAGGATTGGCATCGACGACGGTGACTCGATACCCCTCTGCAGAAAGTCGCTCTGCCAGATGGAATCCGACCACTCCCGCACCCACGATGACGATACGAAGCATTTTTTCTCCCAGTAGTTACAGCGGTCCATTCGGGGCCAAGACTGGCCTCAGTGGCCCAGGAACCGGATGATAGTCCTGTAGAGGAAATTCACCAACTCTGGCAACCTTCTGGACCGCAGGTCAGGGGCGGATATCCTTCCTTGAAGGAATCCAGAAGCGATCTGGAGTCATTTGACCCAGCCATGGAATCTTCGAAAAGATGGTCAAGATGAAGAACATTTTCAATCTTCAAGGGGGCCAAGGGGCCAAAACCATCGCTCCTCCACCTCACAGCAGAATCGCCTTGATCTTGCTCCTGGGGCTGGTCCTACTCTGCGGGGGGCCCACTTCCCCTCTCGGGGCACAAGAACTCATCCATGAGAATGGATTTGCCGCACGCATCGATGGGAAAGTCATCACTCTAGCGGAATTGAATCTGGAAATTCAAAGGCAGATCACCTCAGCACGAGGAGATATCCCAGACAGTCAAATTGAATACGAAAAAGCCCGTCTCCGTCCGCTGGTACTGCGAGTCCTGATCGAGAGGCAGTTGCTCCTTCAGAAGGCGACTCACGAGGCCATCATTCTCCCCCCCAAAACGATCGACAAATTCTTGCAGGATCGGGTGGCGCGATTGAGTCAGGCGGAGGGGACTCGCTACTCCGTCGATGATTATCTTGCTCTGTGGGAAAAAGAATTCGGAGAAAATGAAGTTCAGTTGCGAAAGCGACTGAGCGAAGAACTTCGGATCGATGAATTACGCCGCCGGACACTCAGGAACACCCGCAATATTTCTCCTCGAAAATTGCGTGAGTACTACAAGGGCCACGCAGATGAGTTCAGAGGCGAGAGCCAAACCACATTTAGACAACTCCTGGTCGCCGACGATGATCCCGATTCTCACAAGATGCGGATCGAAATTGATCGAGCTCTGGAGGCCGAAGAAGATTTCGAGGGTTTGGTCAAGAAATGGTCGATGGGTCCCCGAAGGGACATCGGCGGCCTCTACTCCTTGACGGACAAGGATCTCGATTCACGATTTCCGCCGGTACCAGAAATAGTCAGAAGGCTAAAGCCCGGAGAAATCTCAGGCTGGTTCATGTGCAGAGGTTACGGGCACAACATCAAGCTAGTAGAGATTTCGCCAGGGACACTGCTCGATTTCTCTCGCGCTCAGGATCAAATTCGTTCGATTCTCACCCGTGAACTAGAGGATAAGAAGCGTGAGGAGTTTGAACTGAGCCTCTGGAAAGATGCGGTCATCGAGATCTTCATCCCGGGGATCGAGTTCCCCAAACTCTAGCAGTCACGACCTCCTTCGAGTTGCATTCGTCGCCGCACGACTCGCTATAGTTCGATCCACAGTTCGATCTACAGTTCGATCTACAGTTCGAGGCGATCGACACTATTGAACTAGCGATCGGTTTCCT
>JAPKAM010000056.1 GCA_028825265.1 Planctomycetota bacterium | reverse complement strand
CGGCAGATCAACCAGTCGACGGATCCTCTGGTGGGGGTGAGAGCATCTTGCCACGCTCCAGTCCGGCCCCGCCCTCGATCTGGCGCGATTCGTCGAGCAAGCGGGAGACCACCTGTTGGCGTCGCTCGCTGGTTTGGTCATCGAAGAGACCGGGCTGGAGTGGTGACGATTGTCGAATCAGATTGCCGGTTCCAAGGCCGAGCAGGCGGATGCCCTCGCCATTCAGTTCGACCTCTGCCAGCAGCGACCTCGCCGTCTCGAAGAGGGGCAGCGGCTCCTGGGTGGGAACCTGAAGGGTGAGACTGCGACTCATGGTTCGGAAGGAACCGGTTCTGACCTTGAGGCGAACGGTCCGGGCTCGTAGCTTTTCTTCCCGCAGGCTACGCGCCACTTGCTCGGCGGCGATCCTCAGAAAACTCTCGGTGCTGGGTCCTCGTAGCAGGTCGACCTCGAAGGTGGACTCGCGGGAGATCGATCGAGAGTCGCGTTCGGTGGAGATCGAACGATGGTCCTCTCCGTGAGCGAGCTGCCACAGATGTTGTCCCGATGATTCTCCCAGATGCCGGACCAGTAGATCGACTCCTGCTTGACGCAGATGACGGATTTCTCGCAGACCGATGTGGTGTAAAGCATCGCGGGTTCGCGGTCCCACTCCCCAGATCTTTTCGACCGGGAGTGGGTCGAGCAACTGCTGGATACGGTCGGGATCGACCACCGTCAATCCGTCCGGTTTGTCGAGGTCGCTGGCGAGTTTGGCGAGGAACTTGTTCGGGGCGACTCCAACACTGATGGTCAGGCCTCCGGTGCACTGGTAAACCTGCTGCCGCAACTGACGGGCGATCGTCACGGCACCGCCAAACAGACGTAAAGATCCCTCGATTCCGAGAAAGGCCTCGTCCAGAGAAAGGGGCTCCACCTCCGGGGTGAACTGCTCGAAGACCTTCATCACCTGGCGTGAAACCTGCTGATAGCGCTCGCCACGAGGCGAGCGCCAGATTCCCATTGGGCAGCGTCTCATCGCCTCGACCGAAGGTAAGGCGGAGTGGACTCGGTACTTCCGTGCCTCGTAGGAGGCGGTGGACACGACCCCTCTGGGCCCAGGATGGCCGATGATCAGTGGCTTTCCGGCGAGAGAAGGGTCATCGAGGATCTCCACGGCAGCGAAGAACGCGTCCATGTCTGCATGGATGAAGATGAGTCTCGGATCTCGGTCGAATTGGTCCAACCCGCTGTTCCTTCCGCCTACGCCTGAGCCGGATGGTCATCTTTCTGCGCTTCCGGTCAAGATCCTGCTTCGATGAGAATGGGTCTGATGGCGAATCCGGGAACTGCTGGCTAGAATGCGCCCGGAAGGAAGGCCCATGCCCCGGATCACCCTCCCAGACGGAAGTCATCGAGATTACGACGCTTCCGTCGACGGACATCAGATTGCTGGAGATATCGGAGAACGCCTGTTGAAGGCATCCATCGGACTCCAGGTGGACGGAGAAATCCACGATCTCGGCTATGTCATCGAGACGGATGCCGAGGTTGCGATCATCACCTCCGGTCACAAGAAGGAAGAACCCACTGCAGAAGCTTTGCAACTGGTGCGTCATTCCTGTGCCCATGTGATGGCTGAAGCGATCGAACACACCTTCCCTGGTGCACAACTGGTCTACGGACCACCGACAGATCAGGGCTATTACTACGACATTTGCTTCCCCGAAGATCGACCTTTCAGCAGCGAAGACTTCCCCGCCATCGAAAAACGGATGGCGGAGATTATCGCCGAGGATCGACCCTTTCGGCGCTACCAACTCGATGGCGATGAAGGCATCGAGAAACTGCGCAAGGAGGGGAGCAAGTACAAGATCGACAATGCCGAACGAGCGATGGCTGGCGGATCCGAACAACTCAGTTGGTATGTCACCGGCGAAGTGGGAACGGACTGGGAAGATCTGTGCAAGGGTTCACACCTGCCGAGTACCGGACGCATCGGTGCCTTCAAGTTGATGAGCGTGGCCAGTTCCTACTGGCATGGGGATGCAGAGAGCGACAGTCTGACGCGGATCTATGGCACGGCATTCTGTCATTCCGCCCAGTTGAAACGCCACCTGGATCGACTGGAAGAAGCGCGCCGTCGCGATCATCGAGTGATCGGCAAGAAACAGAATCTGTTCCGAATCGATGAATCTGTCGGTCAGGGATTGGTGTTGTGGCAACCCAACGGGGCGGTGGTACGCAGGGAACTGGAAGAGTTCATACGATTCCACCTGATCGCCAGCGGCTACGACATGGTCTACACCCCGCACGTCGGAAAACTGGATCTATACCGCACCAGTGGTCACTTTCCCTATTATCGGGAGAGCCAGTTCCCTCCGCTGCTCTCCGCTGATTTCCTCGAGGCGGTTTCCGATGATGGGTGCTCCTGCGCAGAACTGTCCCATCGAATTGGTGAGGGAGAGGTGGAAGGCTTCATGTTGAAGCCGATGAACTGCCCCCATCACATCAAGATCTTCGATGCGGAGGCTCGTTCCTACCGAGATCTGCCGGTACGGCTGGCGGAATTCGGAACTGTCTATCGCTGGGAACAGTCGGGCGAGTTGAACGGCTTGACCCGGGTCCGAGGTTTCACACAGGACGATGCACATATCTTCTGCACCGAAGATCAAGTGGCGGATGAAATCATCGGATGTCTGAGCCTGGTGAAGTTGGTGCTCTCGACACTGGGGTTGGAAGATTACCGGGTTCGTGTTGGACTGCGAGATCGCGATTCTTCCAAGTACACCGGAGATCCGGCGCACTGGGATCTGGCGGAAGAAGCTTGTCGACAGGCCGCCTCGACTCTGGGAGTTCCCTTCGTCGAGGAGGTGGGAGAAGCGGCTTTCTACGGGCCCAAGATCGATTTCGTGGTCAAGGATGCCATTGGTAGAGAATGGCAACTGGGAACCGTGCAGGTCGATTATAACCTGCCGGTCAGGTTCGACCTCACTTACACCGGAGCGGACAACGCCTCGCACCGGCCGGTGATGGTTCACCGTGCGCCGTTCGGTAGTATGGAGCGTTTCATCGGAATCCTCATCGAACACTTCGAGGGAGCATTCCCCACCTGGCTATCTCCCGAGCAGGTGCGAGTACTTTCCATCTCTGAAAAGCATGTCGAGTACGCCCGTGGGGTCGTCGCTGGCCTGCGGTCCCAGGGAATCCGGGCGACCCTCGATGATTCGGATGACCGGATCAATGCCAAGATCAAGGTCGGAGCGGATGAGCGAATCCCCTACCTGCTGGTGGTCGGAGGGCGCGACAAAGAGGGAGGAACCGTCTCGGTTCGCCAGCGTGGAATCGGCGATCGAGGAGCGATGGCCTTCGACGATTTCGTCTCCGAGGTGGTGGAAGAAGTGCGTCAACGTAAATTGCCGGCGGTCGCAAAGGAGCAGGACTGATGCTGTTTGCGGTCAGTCTAGGAGAGTTTTTTCTGCTGGTACTCAGCATCCTGCTAGTGGTGGTATTTCCCGGGGTGGTGGCGTGGATCGCTAGCCGTGAGCGAGATGACTCTTGAAGGTGGCCGTGGTCGGTGCCACCGGCGTGGTGGGCCAGGAGATGCTACGACTCCTGGAGAATTCTCCCCTGGGAGAATCGACTCCTCGATTACTGGCATCGGTACGAAGCGCCGGAACCCACATTCGCTGGCGAGATGAGGATCTTCTGGTCGAGGTCCTCGACCACGACACGGTCCTCACTGATCTCGATGTGGCCCTGATGGCGGCCGGATCGGAGACTGCCAGGATCTGGGCTCCTCAGTTCGTCAAAGCAGGAGTGGCAGTGGTGGATAACTCCTCGGCCTATCGGCTGGATGCTGAGGTGGCACTGGTCGTTCCGGAGGTGAATCCAGAGGCGGTGCCACGGGGACCGGCCATTATTGCCAATCCCAATTGCTCGACGATCATCCTTCTGCTGGCCTTGAAACCACTGATGCATCTGACCCCAAACCGCGTGATCGCTGACACCTATCAGGCGGTGAGTGGGGCCGGTCGAGCAGGGCTCGACGCTCTCGAGCGAGAAGTCGCTGGCGGTGAATTTCGTGTCGATGACCCCTTCCCGTTTCCGATTCACGGCAACCTGTTTCCCTCCATCGGGGAAGTGGATGAGGATGGTGTGACGGTGGAGGAACGCAAGATGCTGGACGAGTCGCGCAAGATTCTCGGGGATGAGGATCTCATCGTGCAAGGCACCTGTGTTCGGGTTCCGGTAGCTCGTTGCCACTCGATTGCCGTGACGATGCTCTTTGATCGCGAGGATTCCAAGAGGCTCGATTCGGCTCTCGCTGCCCTGCGCCAGGCACCCGGGGTGATTCTCGAGGAAGATCCGCAGAGCCCTCCGACTCCGGGCCGCCTTTCCGGGGTTCACGAGGTGTCCGTCGGGCGGGTTCGGGCGCCATCTACAGATGCCCTGCAGATGTGGGTGGTGGGGGATCAGGTGCTCAAGGGTGCAGCGCTCAACACGGTTCAAATCGCCGAGTTGTGGAGCGCGAAGAACGGATGATTCTGCCTTACTGTTACCGTCTGATCATCGGATACGACGGCACCGAATTTCACGGTTGGCAGCGCAATGAGGGCGTCCGTACGGTGCAGGGTGTTCTCGCCGATGCCGTCCGAGTGATCGTTGCCGGTCCGGTCGAGGTGGAAGGATCCAGTCGTACCGACGCCGGGGTTCATGCGCTGGGTCATCTGGTGAGGATTCGTCTTGCCACGGCGGTTGAGCCACATCACTTTCAGCATTCGTTACAGGGAGTGACCCCGAAAGACATCGAGATCATCGATTGTGAAGAGGCCAGTGCCGAATGGCACCCCCGCTTCCATGCCATCGGGAAGCGCTACTTGTATCAGATCTGGAACTCACCACGTCGGCCATTGTTCGGAAAGAGAACTCACTGGTGGGTCAGATCAGAACTCGATTGCGAGAAGATGGTGCAAGCCGCCGAGTGCTTGATCGGGCGTCACGACTTCGCCGCATTTCGCTCTCGATCGAAAGATGAGAAAGACGACACGGTTAGAACCGTGTATCAGATCGCCATCCGCCGCCAGGATTCGCGTGTTTCACTTCAGGTGGTGGGAGATGGATTCCTGTACCGGATGGTTCGGAATCTGGTCGGGACGTTGGTCGAGGTGGGGAGGGGATATCGAGGCGTCGAAGAGCCCGAGCAGATCCTCGCCTGTACCGATCGGCAACCGACCGGATTTGCGGCGCCTGCGAAGGGCCTGATTCTGATGGAGGTCGCCTCTCATGGAGAACCTCTCCCACGCTGCCTGGAGCCGCCACTGTCCCTTTAGATCCGCTATGAATCGCCCGATTTCTTCGTTTCAGAGCATTTCTAGGACAAAATTATGCATCCACCCGATCCGCTTTCATGGAACGGATCTCACGGTCGTGGTAAACCATGACAGTACCCGGATGCCCCTCCGGGGACGGGGAATCGTCGGTTTGCACCGACCATCCCTCGCAACTGTCCCAGCTCCCGATCGCGAGGAACTTCGTTGAACCTGATCGAGCTTGCAACTGACACAACCGACCGGCCGCCGCGCATCGTCGCGTTCGGTGGGGGTACCGGTATGTCCTGCTTGCTGACTGGGTTGCGTGAGGCTCCGGTGGATGTCACGGCGATCGTCTCGGTCAGTGATGACGGCGGCTCGTCGGGACGGCTGCGCAAGGACTTTGACATGGCTCCACCGGGAGACATCCGCAACTGCCTGCTAGCACTGTCTGGGCAGGAGCCGCTGTGGGCCCGGCTGCTCGACTATCGATTCCAGGAATCGGAGTTGGCGGGTCATTCCCTCGGGAATCTGTTGATCACTGCTTTGACCCGGGTGACCGGGGATTTCGACCTGGCCATTCGTGAGTTGAATCGACTGCTCCATGTCCAGGGTCGAGTTCTGCCGGCCAATGGTGGCAAGTTAACTTTGATCGGCACCCATACCGATGGCACCAAGTCCACCGGCGAGGGAATGATCGCCAGGAGCGGGAAGCCGATCGCCTCGATCGAGGCACGTCCACGAATCGATGAACCCGCGGCGGATGTCGCACAGGCCATCGAAGATGCACAACTGATCGTGTTCGGTCCGGGTAGCCTCTTCACCAGCATCATTCCGCCGCTGTTGATCGAGGGAATCCGTCGTAGGGTTTCCGAAAGTCGCGCACACAAGGTCTACATCGCCAACATCATGACTCAGCCCGGGGAAACCGATGACATGGGATTGCTCGATCACCTCGACGCGCTCGTGCGTCATGCTGGTGATCCCCTCGTCGACCAAGTGATCGCCCATGACGGGACCATCCCTGACGACTTGCTCGCGAGTTACTCGCGCCAAGGCAGCATTCCTGTGGTCTACGAGGGCGGTCTGGAGCAGCGAGGGATCCGTGTTTCGGTGGCCGACTTGATCGATCGAGGTGCCGATAGTGCACGGCATCACGCGGGGATCCTCGGCCGCATGATCAGTGATATGGCGCTGGCAGAGGTCGGGAAAACGGTATGAGTTCGCAACAGGAGACGATCAAGATCACCCATTCATCGGGTCTCCATGCCCGAGCATCGACCGAATTCGTGCGTTTGGCACAGAGATTTTCTGCCGCGATCTCCGTCAGCAGGATCGGTGGATCGACGGTCGACGGGAAGAGCACCATTGCAGTGATGACGCTGGGGGCTCAACTTGGAGATGAGATCATGATTGAGACGAGCGGATCGGATGCAGAGCAGGCCCTTGCGGCTCTCACCGAACTGGTCCGACTCGATTTCCACGGAGTTTAGGTCCGGAGGAACATTGGAGATCAGGCACGGAATTCCAGTCAGTCCGGGAATTGTAATTTCCGAGGCTCTCGTTCTCGATTCAGAGGAACTGCGCATCCCGCAGCGCTTCGTCGATAAACAGTACATCGAGTCTGAGATTGGCCGTTTCAAGCAGGCGGTCGATGATTCGAACCAGGTGCTCGATGAAGAGATCAAGCGACTTGGCGAAGAGATCGAAATCCATGCACGGATTCTCAGTGTGCATCGGGATCTGGCTTCGGATCCTGTTCTTCACAAGGAAATCGAGCAGTCGATCCGTGATAACTCATTCACGGCGGAGCATGCCCTCAGCCGGGTGATGAACCGCTATGTGAGAAAACTTCAGGATCTCAACTCACCCATCCTCTCCGAGCGAGTCCACGATCTTCAAGATGTGGAGAAGTTGCTACTGAGTACGCTTCTTGGAAAACGCATCGAAGGACTTTCAAACCTGCAGGACGAGGTGGTGGTGATTGCTCACAACCTGACCCCTGCCCAGACCGCCAAACTCGATCCTGACAAGGTGAAGGGATTTGCCACTGACGTCGGGGGGAAGACCTCGCACACCGCGATCATGGGGCGAGCGCTGGGGATCCCGGCGGTCGTCGGTCTCGATGACATCGCCACCGCGGTGGTGGGAGGCGACCAGATCATCATCGATGGCTATCGTGGGGTCGTCATCATCAATCCGGATGAGGGGCAGATTTCCGAGTATCGGGCCAGAGCTCTCAAGGCTGAGCGATTGGGTCGGCGTCTCAAGAGCCAGGCGAAACTGCCCGCAGAGACGATCGACGGACATCGCATCGAGGTTCACGCCAACATCGAGTTGCCCAGTGAGGTGCAATCTGCGGTCGAGTGCGGTGCCTCCGGAATCGGACTGTACCGTACCGAGTTCATTCACCTGCAGGCTCCTACCGCTGGAGAAGAAGTTCATTACGAGAACTACCGATCTGTACTCGAATCCCTCGGGGGTCTCCCCCTGACAATTCGAACGCTGGACCTGGGTGGCGACAAGCTGCCGGAGGGAGGTCTGGAGGAAGAGAATCCGTTTCTCGGCTGTCGATCGATTCGCTGGTGCCTGGCGAACCCAGCACCGTTCCGGGCACAGATTCGGGCCATCCTGCGAGCTGGAGTCCTGGGCCCGGTGCGACTGATGCTTCCGATGATCACCTCCATCTCCGAACTGGACATGAGTCTTCAGATCATCGATGAGGTCTCCGACGAATTGCGTTCGGAGGAGATTCCCTTCGATGAGAACATGCCGATCGGCGTGATGGTGGAGGTGCCATCGCTGGCACTCATCGCCAGTCATGTGGCGGGTCGAGTCTCTTATCTGAGTGTTGGAACCAACGATCTGGTCCAGTACACCCTGGCGGTCGATCGCGGCAATGAGCACGTCGCCAGCCTCTATGATCCGATGCACCCCGCGGTGCTTCTCCTGATCTCGCAACTGGTCCAAACCGGCCAGGAACATGGGGTCCGGGTTTCCCTCTGTGGTGAGATGGCCTCCGAAACCATCTACCTGCCACTACTGGTTGGGTTGGGTCTGCGGGAGATCTCGGTCAGTCCCCAGTTGATTCCGGAAGTGAAGCAGGTGATCCGCAGTCTCATCGACTACGAGGTGAGAGAACTCTCGGCTCGTTGTCTGCGAATGTCGGATGGCGACCATATTACCCGGGAATTGCACCGTTGGGCCGTGGATCACTACCCAGAGGTGGTGGAGCGCTTCTAGCGCACCCTCAAAATCTGTCCGGTTTGCACCCTTTTCATCCCCGTCGTACTCTTCTCGGGACCTTCCTAGGGCGGGTCCCTTTCTGGTCGTGGCGTTGGCTACGGCTGGAGTGTACCGGTTCGAGTCGATCCGCCCGATCGACAGAACCCCATTGCTCGCCCCGTGGGCGCTGCAGGGAGGCTAGAAGGTATGTTTACTCGACAAAAATCTCTTGTCGGTCTCGATATCGGCACTGACGAGGTCAAAGTCGTCGAACTGACGGAAACCGCGGAGGGGCTCGAACTGACCGGTTTCGGTTGGGGACGAATCCCGACCCCGGAAGAGACCCTCGACACCATCAAGGCGGTACTCCGGGAGTCCGGCATTCGTACCCGCAAGGTCGTCACCGCAGTCTCAGGTCGATCGGTGGTGGTTCGCTACATCACCCTTCCTCGTCTCGACGAGAATGAACTGCAAGAAACGTTGCGTCTCGAGGCGGACAAGTATATCCCATTCGACCGTGACGAGGTCTGCATCGCCGGACAGAGTCTCGAGGTCGACTCCGACCAGTCGCAAGAGAGCAGTGAGATGAAAAGCTTGCTGGTCGCGGTCAAGAAGGATCTTCTGCAGGACCATATCGACCAGGTGCAAGATCTCGGTTTGATTCCGGTCGCCATCGATGTCGATTCCTTCGCCCTCGGTAACTCCTTCGAACTGCGAAATAAAGCAGGCGTTCGGTCAGAGGATCCTGACCGTGCAGTGGCACTGGTCGATGTCGGAGCCAGCAAGACCAACATCCATATCCTTCGAGGCAACGTCTCGTGCTTCTCCAGAGAGATCTACCTCGGTGGCAGTGATCTGACCGAGTCGATCGCTCGACGCGAACATCTCGACGAGGCCGAGGCTGAGGAACTGAAATGTGATCCGATGGGCAACGAGGAGATGGTGGCCAATGCGGTCCAGCCGGTTCTCGACGAAATTGCCAGCGAGATCCAACTCTCCTTCGAGTACTTCGAGAATCAGTTCGATCACCGGGTCGAAGAGGTCTTCATCAGTGGAGGAGCGAGTCGAACCATCGGGCTTCAGGAAACCTTCGAACGTGTGTTCGACCGTGAAGTTAAAACTTGGGATCCTCTCGAATCGATCAAGGTTCGTGAAGATCTCGTCGATGTAGATGCTCTTGCCGAGCACAAGGTTCAACTGTCGATCGCAGTGGGTCTTGGCTCTCGTCTTCAGGATTGCGTCTAGGCGCGCCAGGAAAGGATCAAAAAATGATAAAGATCAACCTGCTGCCCGTCGAACTGCAACGCGCCGCAAGCACCCCTCGCACAATCTTCTACTCCGTGCTGGGAGGCGTCGCTGCGGTTGCACTGGGGGCCATCGGTATCTTCTGGTTATGGATTGCCCAGGGAAGCATGGAAGCCGAAGCGGAAGCCCGGAAGGTCCATGTTGCGGATCTGGAGCAAAAAGCCGCAGAAGTCGATCGGATTCAGTCCGACATCGCCTTCTACCGTCAACGCGAGGATTCGATCATCAAAATCAAAACTCGTAGAATTCTCTGGGCACCGAAGCTCGATCAACTGATCTCTCTCGTCCCTGACGAGGTTTGGATCACTTCACTGATCGTCAATGTGCTCGATGAGGGTGAGTACCGCTGGGAAGCCAACACCCGTCAATCGGGCGGACGCGTGACTCTCGATTGTGTGGCACTCGGGGACGATCCCCAGGTTTTCACCATGTTTCGTAAGGCGCTCAGTGAGGACCACCGATTCTACGGTGGTCTGGTGGATGCGAGCGCCATGCCCGATTCTTTCTTCGGTGACTTTCTTGGATTCACTCCCCTCGCGTGGGAGAAGGTCAACGCCACCGAGGAGGTGCAAGAGCACTTCCGTTCCGAGGTTAAAATTGATTTGAAACCACTCCAGGACCCTCCCAAACCGGTCGTGTTGAAGCCGGTGACGACAAGTGAGGCAAAATGAAACTCGATGAGAAGAAACAACTACTGATCATTGCCGCCTTCTGCGGCCTAGTCTTTTGTGGAGAGTTTGTCATCGGTTGGGGACTCAAGTCCGACAATGATGCACTCGATGCACAACTGGTAAAACTCGATACTCGTAAGGCCTCGGCCGAGGCGAAGATCGTCACCATTCCTGAGATGAAGGAGAAGGCAAGCGTCCTCTCTAACATCGTCAGGGATTACACTGCGATCTTGCCGCAAAAGGACGAGGTGATGCAGGATGCGTTCGTCGACACGATCACGGGGCTTTGCCGTAGTTCTGGTCTCACCATACTCACCGCAGTACCGATGACGGTACGGGTCAAGTCGCCTAAGCGCAGAATCCCCAATCAAGTGGTGGAAGAGAAGGAAGCTTTTACCCGTCACAAGTACCGATTCGAGATGACGGGCGAGTTCTCGCAATTGCACCGATTCATCAACAGCGTTGAAAACCATCCTCGTTTTCTTCGTGTCGATGGCATCCAACTCTTCCCGGTAGGAGATCGTTCTGACCTGGTCACCGCATCTCAACCGACCAAGTTACTGACCGTTGAGATTTCCACTTACGTCTACGACGAACCCAGAACTCAGATGGAGGCGATTCAATGAACCATTTCAGTAAATTGCCCCTGTATCTGTTGATCAGTACGTTGTTGTGGCTCCCCGGAGGAGTCGAGGGTACCCAGCAGCCAGCGATTCCTCAGGCGGACGTTGTCGCGACCTCGAATGTGGATCAAGCCGTCGAGGTCTCTGCCGATGATGCGGCCACCGTAGTGGTCGATGTCGAAGCCGTGCAATCGTTGGAAGAATCTGTCGAGCCAGGCGTCGCCGTCGAGCAAGACGAGTTGGAAGATGCCGGCGTCATCATCTCGGGTCTGGAAGAGGAGGCCCAGGTCACCAATCTTCGCCGATACTCCAGCGATGATATTCACCGAAAGAACTGGGATCGCGCTCTAGGAGAACTGAGACAGTTGGTGACACTTCGTCCGTATCACGCAGATTACCACCTGACTCTCGGGTTGATCCATCGCCGCCTGGAAGACATCCATAACGACGGATTACACCTGGAAGAAGCCTTTCGTAAATTTGAAGAGTACATCGATTTCGGTGGCGAAGACGCCATCGCGGCACTGCTGATGGCGGAAGCATTTGCATATCAGGGTCAGCGAGAGGAAGCGTTCCAGCAACTGGAAAAGGCGGCTTCCTACGGCATGAACATCGCCCGTGCCGTCCAGCAGTTCCCAACGCTCAAAAGTTATACCAGCGACACCAGATTCGTCAGAGCTGCATTGAGGCTCGAACGATACAACCTTTCTACAGTGGTGACGCGCGACCCCTTCACTGGGCCCTGGAGCCAGTCGGGATCGACACCGGGTGTTGAGCAAGTGGGCCCGCTCGAGCCAGGCCAGCAGAGTCTCTTGCTTGCCGAAGCTCGTGAGGCGATGGATCGTGTCTTGTACGCACTTCGAAACGGAGATCAAGTCTCGGCAATGGATGCGTATGCAAAGATCGAAGATGTCGGTAACCACCTGAATAGATTTGACGTACCCGAGTTGTCTTCCGAGTTACGCTCCATCCTTGAGCGGCTCGATGAACTCGAAGATGGCATCGATCAAATTCGCGTGGCGTACCTCTACGAGCATGCCAGATCCAAGATGGAGTCGATGCGAATTGCATTCGAAGAACAGCAATTCGATCTGGTCAATCAGACTCATGGTGAAGTGGTGACGATCGCTCAAGATATTTCCCTGATGGGGGATACCTACCAGGCGGCCTCGATGTTGGTGATTCAGGCGGCTGATCAGTTCCAGCAGAGAAGCGACATCGTTCGTGAGTTCCAATCCAAGCAAGTCAGCGTCGAGGGGGTGGTCGTAGCCGAGGAAGGCTCGCACGCCATCATCAATGCTGAGTTGGTCCCTGAAGGGGGTTCAATTCTTGGAGGCATGCTCGAATCGGTCCAGCGAGACCGGGTCGTGATCCTCTATCGAGGAGAGCAGATTACTCACAAGTTTGGACGATTTTAGAGTCAAACAAGAGGCGGCAGGGGAAACCTGCCGCCTTTTTCCATATGCACTCAAGATTAAATCGTGGAGTGCCGATACTTCAAAGTGAAGAGCCGGAACCACCGGCCCTAGAGTCCGAACTTCTGTCCCATAGGGGAGGAACACAATCAAATGAATAAGTTTTCCATGGTCGCGGCGCTGTTCGTCGCATTGTTTGTCAGCCCACTTGAGGGCTATCAGGTCGAGTCCTCGAGGATTGACCTGGTCACCATCGATGTGAGAGAGAAGGACCTCAGCGAGGTGCTGTCTCAGATCGGTGAGCAGGTAGACATCAACATAGTGGTGGATCCACAGGTCGACGAGAAGGTGACTCTATCTCTTGACGCCATCGGATGGCGCGAAGCTCTAGAGATCATTGCTCGGCAGACCAGTTGCGTGATCATTGAATCCAGTGATCGCCTGATTCGTTTCACACAGCCTCCCTCGGTCAACATCGAGTTCCAGAATGCCGATCTTGCGGTCGTGCTCGATCTGCTGGCGAAGCAGTCTGGAGCAAACATCGTCATCGCTGAGGATGTGACCGGAAAAGTAAGTTTGACCCTCAGAGATGTGCCTTGGCGCGAAGCGCTCGACACCATCGTCAAGACCGCTGGTTATGTGGTGGTCAGTGAGCGTGAGGGGATCAGTGAAATCATCAGAATCGTCTCCCCCGACAAACTGATCCAGCAACAGGAGACGAGAATCTTCCGCCTGCGCTACATCCGTCCTCCCGAGCAGTACGTCGCGATCATCACCGATATCGACAAGCAGGCGGGCAACGCCTCTGGTGATGTCTCGGCAGCAGGAGAGTTCACTCTTCTGAAAGCACTTCGCAAGGCCCTCTCTCCCGGCGGCGAGATGGACTTCGACATCAAGACCAACTCCTTGATCGTCAAGGATATTTCGCCGAGTCTCGATGAGATCCAGGAGATCATCAGCGAGATCGATGTCGAACCTGCTCTGATTCAGGTCGAGGTGAAGTTTATCTCGACAACCAGCGATGACATTCTCGAAGCGGGCCTCAAATTTGACGATCCCAATACACCGGGACGCGACGGATTTAGGCTCAGCGCTTACGGAGCTGCTCCCCTTTCGGGGGGGCCTGACCTGTCGGGAATCGGCTCCATCGTCGATCCCATCAGTGGGCCGACATACCCAGGATCGATCGCTCACAACGGCGGCACCTGGCCCTTCGACATCGGCAACATGCAGTCGGTCGGTGTTCCATACCAGGCTCTCGGGGTGCTGGATTTCACCCAGACCAACTTGTTGCTCTCGATGGTCAAGGACGACGAGAACTCGAAGATCATCCAGCAACCATTCCTGACCACGCTCGATAACTACCCTTCGACCATCTTCGTCGGGGAAGAGGTACCGTTCGCTGTGCAGAGCGTGCAGCAGGATCAAAATGGTAATGTCACCGTGTCGATTGATGAGAACGATCGTTCCCCGGTCAATGTCGGATTCACTCTCTATGTCTCTCCGCACGTGATCCCCGACACCGACATGATCTACATGAACGTGATTCCGAAGGTCTCCACGTTGGTGGGAAATACCTCCGACATTCCTGGATTCGACCGCTTCCGCTTCAGTGATCCGGGCAGTGGCAACAGCGCCTACATCGACCTTCCTCGTGAGAGCAGCCAGACGGTCGTCACCTACTTGCGCGTCAGAGACGGCCAGACTGCTGTGATCGGTGGATTGCACACCGAGCGTCGTGTCGAGATCGAATCTCGTATTCCACTCCTCTCTGACATTCCCTACCTCGGGGAACTGTTCAAGTGGAGAAGGCGCCAGGCCAATGTCGACCACCTGTTGATTCTCGTGACTCCGCGCATCCTCAAAAGCGATGACGTCAGTGACGAGGTCTACAAGAATGCCCTTCGAGAGGCCGAGCGCTGGGATTACTTCGAAGAGAAGTACGGTGACACTCCGGTCGAAACTGACGAAAGTAGCGACGACGAGGTGGGATCAACCCCCGGAAATGTCGAGGCCGCAGAGTCGGAAGAGGGATAAACTCGCCGCCGACCATCGACTAGGGGCCCGTTCGGCGCGATGCCGAACGGGCCCCTATTTTTGATTCAATTTTCTCAAATTCGGTTCCTCATGTTCGGGTCCGCTGGACGGCTGCCGTGGCTGGGATACTCTGGGATCCCCCGGGGAGTCCGGGGTACACGTCTGCTATCAGACTCGAGGTCGGGTGTCCCCCGGTCTCTGGATCTCGAGGTGATCGATGAGACTGCTGGTCCATTCTCGAGACCGTGACGCCGTCACAGTAGCTCTCATCGATGAGGATCGGACCCTTTGGGAGTTCCACGAGGAGGACCGAGAGACTCTCCGCAGTCTCGGAAACGTCTATCTGGGGCGAGTCGTCAATATCGAGCCCGCCATCCAGTCTGCCTTCATCGATATTGGCGAGCGGCGCACCGCCTTTCTCCATATCTCCGATCTGCATCCGGCCTACCGCGGGGCTCGCCAGGTTCCTGTCGACCGACTGGGAGAGCGGGCGTCGAGGGAACGAGGCGAAGATCGGATCCAGGAGATCTTGCACCGCGGCCAGGAGTTACTGGTCCAGGTCAGTAAGGAAGCAATCGGCCAGAAGGGCCCCACGGTGACCACCTTCATCGGTCTGCCGGGGAGGTCTGTAGTGCTGATGACAGGCCTCGATCGACCCGGAATTTCCAAGAAGATCGTCGATGATCAGGAACGAGATCGGCTCCGTCTAGTGGCCGAGCAATTGCCAGGGATACCCAATGCAGGGATCATTATCCGGACTGCAGGCCGAATTCGTGATCTAGCGCAATTGACCGCCGAGGTCGATGTACTGGCGGCCAGCTGGGCCAAAATCTGTAAGAGTGCCGCGGCGGGGGGGGGGCCGGTGTTGCTCCATCGCGAGGCGGACCTGCTGCTCAGGACCGCCCGGGATCTGGTCTCCGAATCGATCTCTGAGGTGGTGATTGACGATCCCTGGGCGGCCGAGAAGTTCCTCGAATATCGCGGTCAGTGGAATCCCGGGGAAGCCCCGCCGGTTCGTTTGCATCGTAGCAAGTCTGCACTATTCTTGGAGTTCGGTATTGAACAACAAATCAATTCTCTATACGATCGCAAGGTTGCTTTGCCCAGTGGAGGCTCCCTGGTGATCGATGAGACGGAAGCGCTGGTCGCCATCGATGTGAACTCGGGAAGTAGCACCTCCGAGAGTGATCTGGAGAGCACGGCTCTGCTGACCAATCTCGAGGCTGCCCGAGAAATTGCAAGAAATCTACGCCTCCGGGACATGGGAGGGGTGGTGGTTTGTGATTTTATTGACATGATGGAGGCGGAGAATCGTCGTACCCTTGAGGATTCGTTCCGTGAACTGGTTCGCGAGGACCGGGCCAAGATCTGGTTCGCGAAACTTTCGAGGTTTGGATTGCTCGAATTGACGAGACAGCGTCTGGGTCCCTCGAAGGATCGGGCGGGGCGAGAGTCCTGTCCCGTCTGCCTGGGGCGCGGAACAGTACGAAGCGCCAGGAGCGTGGCCTCTGGTGTACTGCGAGAATTGCGACAGGGAATTGCGAAGGCCTCCAGTGAGGAGGCGCATGTCACCGTCGGTCAACCGGTCAGGGATCTCCTGCTGGGAGTTCGACGCGAGGACCTCGATGCCCTGGAAATGGAATTTGGAAAACGGATCGTGGTGAACGAAGGCCAGGACTGGTCTCCGGAACGCTGGACGATCCAGTATCGCTGATAGGTTCAGCGTTGTGAAAGAGGCGACATGCACGCGATCATTCGCGATGGGGGTCGACAGTACCGCGTTCAAGAAGGCGAGATCCTATTTGTGGATCTCCGAACTGCGGAACCCGGAAGTAGTATCCAGTTTTCCGAGGTACTGGCGATCGAGCCTGGTCCGGGAGAGTTTGTCTGTGGAACGCCGCTCGTCGATGGAGCCCACGTCGAGGCTGAGGTGATCGGAGAGGTGAAGGGCCCGAAGGTCATCTTCCATCGCTTCCGTCGCCGCAAGAACTCCCACAGTCGTAAAGGGCATCGTCAACGTTACACCAAGGTCCGCATCGGTAAGATTGCCGGATAGGTTTATACTCCCTCGGGAGCATTCGACAGGAGAGAAAACAGATGGCACATAAGAAGGGCCAGGGCGCAACGCGCAATGGCCGTGATTCCAATGCTCAGCACCGTGGGGTGAAGAAGTACGGTGGTGAGTCCGTCATTCCGGGCAATATCCTCATCCGCCAGTGTGGAACCAAGTTTCATCCGGGACTCAACGTTGGTATGGGCAAGGATTACACCCTGTTTGCTCTGACCACTGGAGTGGTTCGTTATGGCAGCAGAAGACGGGTCCATGTCGATCAGGCATCGGCTTAGTTGTCATTGATTTCAGGGTAGATCGATGTCAGTCAGATTTGTGGACGAAGGTCACCTGCGGGTGATCAGTGGCCGAGGAGGCGACGGCAGCGTCTCCTTTCGCCGAGAGAAGCACACTCCTCGCGGTGGCCCCGATGGGGGCGACGGCGGTCGTGGTGGACATGTCATTCTTCGTGCCAACGCCCACATGCAAACGCTGCTCGATTTCCTTGGCAGGCCGATCTTCAAGGCACAGACCGGTACCGCCGGGTCGGGAAAAAATTGCAGCGGCCGGGGTGGCGAGGATCTGATCCTAAACCTTCCGATCGGGACCGAGGTTTACGATACGGAGGATGGTTCTCTGGTCGTCGACCTGACCGAGCCAGATCAGCAGATCATCGTCGCTCATGGCGGATCTGGCGGACGCGGCAATCTCTCCTATGTCAATGCCACCCATCAGGCGCCTCGTGAATTCACTGCGGGAGAAGCGGGCCTCGAGCGCTACTTCAGACTTGAACTGAAACTGATCGCAGACATCGGGATGCTCGGATTACCCAATGCAGGAAAGAGCACCTTTCTTTCACGGGTCTCGAGGGCTCATCCGAAGATTGCCGACTATCCCTTCACGACCCTGAAACCACAACTCGGGATCGCCGAACTCGATCCGATGAGGCGCATCGTTGTGGCGGATATTCCGGGACTGATCGAGGGAGCTTCCGAGGGGGTGGGTCTGGGCATCGCCTTCCTCAAGCACCTGGAGCGAACCCGCGTGCTGGTCCATCTCCTCGATCCGCACGATCGCGACCTCGACCAGATCGTCGAGGATCACCGGGTGATCCGCCAGGAAGTGGCGTCCCACTCCTCGGAACTGGCGGCTCGACGCTGTCTGAACGTCCTCAACAAGGCGGATCTTATGCTCCCTGAGGAGGCCGAGCAGTTGAGGGTGGCGCTCGAGGAACGTCTGGGAGAATCGGTTCTGGTCATCTCCGCGGTCACAGGAAAAGGGGTCACTGCGCTCCTCGAACAGCTCTGGAGTGCTCTACAGAGGTAGATCCACCGTCCAGAAGGATCCCGGGTCAGGCTCGAGCGGTCATGATCGGCATCTCATCGTATTCTTCTGGGGAAGATCCGTGCGCCCTGGCGGGCCTGCAAACCCGCGGATCTCCCGGGAGACAAGATGGAATTTCATGAGATGTTGCGCCGGATGGTGCTCGAAAAAGCTTCTGACCTGTTCGTCAAGGTGGGCTGTCCTCCCTCTCTCCGAGTGGATGGAATGGTCCAGTTTCTCGATTGCGAAGAGGTGTCGCCGCACGATTCCCAGGAGATCCTGCAGATCATTCAGGATTCACGTCCCGATGCCTTACCTCAGAAACTGGATGTCGATACCTCGTATGATCTTCCAGGGATCGGCAGGTTTCGTGTCAATATTCTGCATCAGCGAGGGCAACTCGGATTCGTCTTCCGTCACATCAATCAGTCCGTTCCAAACTTCGACGATCTGAACATGCCACGAGAGACTCTCATCAAACTGGCAGAACAGAAGCGTGGATTGGTTCTGGTGACGGGAAATACCGGTTCGGGGAAGTCGACCACCCTCGCCGCGATGGTGCACCACATCAACGAGACCGCCAATCGTCACATCGTCACCGTCGAGGATCCCATCGAGTTCACCTTCAAGGATCGGAAATCCATCATCGACCAGCGTGAAGTGGGCATCGATACGGAGTCCTTCCCGACGGCACTGCGCCACTCCTTGCGTCAGAGTCCAGACGTGATCCTGATCGGAGAGATGCGAGATCGGGAAACGATGGAAGCCGCTATTTCTGCCGCAGAGACGGGGCACCTGGTGCTCTCGACTCTGCACACAGTGAACGCAGTCCAGACGGTTGAAAGAATCATCCATTTCTTCCCTCCACACCAGCACGAATTGATTCGCTTGCAGCTGTCGCTGGTGCTGACAGGTGTCGTCTGTCAGAGACTGGTACCCCTCAAGGAAGAGGGAGGCCGAGTTCCGGCACTAGAGATGATGATCAACAGTCCGACTGTCCGCGAATTGCTGAGAGAGGGACGCACCCATGAACTCGCCGGCGCCCTCAGGGCCGGAGAGCATTACGGCTCCTGCACCTTCAATCAGTCGTTGAGGAGCCTCTACCAGGCAGACCGGATCACCCTCGAGGAGGCCATCGCCTACTCCGATTTCCCCGATGAACTGCAGTTGGAACTGCGTGGAGTGATCAAGGGAACCGAGATGGGGGACTTCGACTTCGATTACTAGCCTCGATCGGCTGTGGATCGAAGCCCATTCGAGTTATCCTTCCCGTAGATGGGAGGACGGTTGGGCACGCTCGTCATCGATATCGGCAACACCCGTCTCGCCTGGCGTCTACGGGAACGGTCCACAATCGTGCAATGTGGTTCGGCATCTCATCAGGCGATCTCCGATGCTCTTTCGACCTTGCCGGTCGTCGAGGCGATCGCCATCTCCTCGGTTCAGCGGTCCCATGAGGATCAACTCCAGCACTGGATCGAGGCGGCCGAGCAACCGCAACCGATCTGGATTCGAAGCGGTGCCGACCTCCCCGCCAGTGTGAAGACTGAACAGCCGCACCTGACTGGATCGGACCGGGCACTCTGTGCCTTTGCCTGGGGAGGTGCACAGCAACAGGGGCCAGCCATCATCATCGATGCGGGAACTGCAGTGACCGTCGATGCGGTCAACCAGTCGGGTCATCTGTTGGGCGGTTGGATCGCTCCTGGCTGGAGTGCTCTTTGCCAGGGTTTGCAACAGGCCGCCCCATCGCTACCCGAGATGTCCGATGAGGAAATCGGCGCAGCACCGATCCCATGGTCGGGGGAAACGCGTCGCGCCATCCGAGGTGGAATCGAATCCATGTTCGTCGAGGGAGTGCGGGGCCTGCGTCAGCGAGTCCAGGAAGCACTGGGCGAAACGGCCACCACCATGATCACCGGCGGGGATGCCGATCGCCTTCTACCGGCTCTACAACCCGCTCGAGCACAACCGAATATGGTTCTCGATGGACTCGAACTGATCCTGGAAGGTCACCGTCATGGCTGATCAGAACTGGGTTTCAGATGTCACGGGAGCGGGTCGATCGGCACTTCATGGAGTGATGATCGGCGGTCCCGCAACGGATCGATGGCTGGCGAGTTGCTTTCGGGGTTTGGGATCATCGCCGCACGGTACCCTTCATCAGCAAGATGGAACCGTGATCGATGATGTGGTGCTGGTGGCTTGGCCGGGAGAGGCATCCAGGTACCTGATCACCTCGCACGGAAGCCCGATAGTGAGAGACCAGATCGTCGACCGTTTCGTGCAACTGGGGGCGGAAGTCATTGATCAGAACCTCAATCAGAACCTCAA
>JAPKAM010000154.1 GCA_028825265.1 Planctomycetota bacterium | reverse complement strand
GAACTGTGTTTCTGCGACATCCCCCCCTGCAGTAGCGGTAGTTGCTCGGTGGCCGCTACGGAGATCGTCGTCGGTGGGCAGTCCTACTCACCCGTACTGAATTGCTTCCCGATATTCGATGGAGACTACCTGCGCGGTGACAGCAATGGCGACGGCAACATCAACATCGCTGATCCGATCTTCAGTCTCGCCTATCTGTTCAACCAGGGCACGATTCCACAGTGCATGGAGGCTGCCGATGCCAACGGCGATCTCGGGATCGACCTCGCCGATGCCTTGTTCCTGCTCAATTACATCAATGGAATGGGGCCTACACCTCCTGCCCCATTCCCCGATTGTGGCAGTAACTCCGGGACTCCGCTGCTCGGTTGCGCCAGTTTCAACGCCTGCCCCTGAGCAGGACTCGACTCCAGTTCCCCGTCAGTCCCTGCGACTCTCTCGCCGGTGGACCACCCTTTTCTCGGCTTCGGCGTAGCGGCGCTTCTCGTCCTCGGTGCCGGGGGTCACTGCGGGAACTTCGGCGGGTTTCTTGCCCTCGTCGAGACCTACGAAGGTCAAGTAGGCACTCGATGTGTGGATGATCTCTCCGGTGAGAGGGTTCTCCCCCTCGACCCTTACACCGATCTCCATCGATGTTCGACCGGTGTGATTGACCATCGCCTTGAGAATCATGAAGTGGCCGCCGGGGATCGGCGCCAGAAACTCGACGTTGTCCATTGCGGCGGTCACCACCGGTCTCCGACAGTGACGCATCGCCACCATCGCACAGGCCAGATCCATCAGGTGCAACACCTTGCCACCGAGCACATTGCCATGACTGTTGGTATCGTTGGGTAATACCAGTTCACGCATCTCCACGGCACTCTCGGATGGTGTTTTCTCGGAACGATCATTCATTGGTGGACTCCCCCACTCGATTTTCTGGTGCAGCCGCCTGCTCACGATGAACCGACAGGCGCTGGATGTACAGGTCCAGGTCCCAGGTATTGGTCACTTGCTGGCAAGAGAGCCCCATCTTTCGGGCGATGCCCACGCCATGCTCGATATCATCGAGCCCTGCGATGGAATGCGCATCGGGATGGATCCCGATGTCGATGCCCAGTTCCTGGATGGTGCGACCCCAGCGCCAATCGACATCGAGGCGACGCGGATTGGCATTCAACTCGACGATCACGCCTTCTTCGGCCGCCACCTTCAGCAGGTGAACCATGTCCAGTTCGTAGCCGTCGCGCTGCAGCAAGAGCCGACCGGTCGGATGTCCCCAGACGGTCGTGTAGCGATTGCGCAGTGCCCGCTCGATGCGATCTGTTTGCTGCTGTCGTGCCAGGGAGAAGTTGGAGTGGACGCTGGCGACCACGTAATCGAGTTCCGCCAGCACTTCATCGGGATAGTCGAGCGAGCCATCGGTGAGGATGTCGCTCTCGATACCGTGAAGGATGGTCAACTCCGGAAACTCCTGGCGCAATTGATCGATCTCTAGACGCTGCTGATGCAGTTGATCGATGGTGAGTCCTCCGGCGTAAGCGGCAGTGCGTGAATGATCTGCGGTTCCGTAGTACTTCCAGCCTCGCTCGGCAGCAGATTGAACCATCTCCCGCAGCGTCGCCTTGCCATCGGACCAGGTCGAATGGCAGTGCAGGGTGCCCTGGATCTGTTCAAACTCGACCAGGTCGGGCCACTCTTGCCCGTCGCTGAAGAGTTGTTCTGCGCGTTCGATCTCCCCCAGATCTTCTCGCTGCTCCGGTGGGATCGAGACCAGTTCGAGATGCTCATAGATCGACTCTTCATCGGCGGTTTCCAGCGGTTGATCTGCGGCATCCCAGAGGCCGTATTCATTCAACTTCCAGCCGCGATCTCGTGCTCGTTGGCGCAAACTGGTGTTGTGCTCGCGGCTGCCGGTGAAGTGCTGCAGAGCCGTGGCGAACTGTTCCGGAGTGACGACTCTCAGATCGACTCCGATTCCCTCCTCCGACTGCACCCTGCTCTTGGTCTCCCCTTCCGACTCCACCTCACGGATCCCCTCGGTCGCCAGAAACGCTTGCCGAACCAAAAGCGAGTTCTCGGTCGAGGCGACGAGGTCGATGTCTCCCACCGTCTCACGACTTCGTCTCAAGGAGCCCGCCAGTTCGACCTGATCGACAGCAGGACACCTTTGCAGCGACTGGAGAAAGCGTGTCGCCACCAGTCCACTGACCGACAGCAAACTTCGACCGGCAAAGCGTCGCAGGTTCTTGATCCCCTTGAGGATGACATTTTCGGTTCGTTCGGCGAACCCGGCCAACTCGCGAATCTGCTGCTGGAAGCAAGCGGCTTCCAGTTCCTCGATGGTCAGAATTCCAAGCTCTTGATGAATCGCGCGCACTTTTTTGGGACCAAGACCGGGGATTCGCAGCAACTCGAGTAGTGACTCCGGCACCAGTGCGCGGATCTCAGCCTCCTCCTCGCTGACTCCGGAAGTCGCGAGATCCCGGATGATCGATGAGAGTCCCTTGCCGATTCCACGGATCGATGTGACTTGATCCTCCTCGACCAGTTGATCCAGGTCCCCCTGCCAGTTCTCGAGCGCACGGGAGCCCTGCTGGAACGCTCGAACTCGAAAGGGGCTGGCCCCGGAGATTTCGAGGATCTGACCACACTCGGCGAGCAGCTGGATGATCTCAGACTTGTTCACGATTTCTCCCCTCAATATCCACCGTGGAGTCCACCGTGGAGTCCACCGTGGAGTCCACCGTGGAGTCTACCGTGGAATCCTCAACCACCCTCTCCAGCGCATCGATCCAGTGGCTGGCGACATCGACGCCGGTGGTGCGGGCGATCCCCTGCAGTCCAGGAGACCCGTTCACCTCCAGCACCAGGTATTGCCCATCCTCTTCGATCAGATCGACACCCGCACAGCGAAGCCCCATGTGATGAGACGCTTCCAGAGCCAGCGACTTCATGTCATCGGAGGGTTCGATGGCGATGGCACTTCCACCCCGATGGAGGTTCGATCGGAAATCACCTGCTGGAGCGGTCCGCTGCATCGCGGCCACTACCTGGCCATCGATGACCAGGATTCTCGTATCCTGCCCTTCGCATTCGATGTACTGCTGGACGATGAACTCGCGCGATTGAAACAACACGCTCTCCATCATCGATACTGCGGTGGATACCCTCTCCGCAAGAATCACACCACGCCCCTGCGACCCCGACATCGGCTTGATCACCACTGGAGCTCCGCCCACCCGCTCGATGGCGGCCTCCAGTTGATCGAGATCGCGCACCAGTTCCGACTGCGGAACCGGAATCCCCGCGGCAGACAACTTCTGAAGAGTGGTCATCTTGTCCTGCGCTGCCAGCAGCGAATCGACTCCATCGAGGAGCGCCACTTGTTGCTGCTCGAGAGCTCGTCCAGCGGCCTCGACCAGTCCCGGAAACCGTGCGCCGAGTCGGATGATCACCGCATCGAGGGGGCCCACTTCCAGGCCATCGTGAAGCAGGGTCGGCTGAGTGGTGCGGACCGCCAATCGGAGCAGTTCCAGATCGACCCATTGATGACCGCGGGATGTTGCTTCCGCCGCCAGTAATTGGCACGAATCGAGTCCTGGATCTGAGGTGATGATGGCGATACGCATCGGCTGGGCCTCCCGGTCCTGGGTATGACTACAGGGAGATGGGATCCCGCCGAGGACCCGGAAGCAAGGAGCGTTGAAAAGATTTCACCGGTGCAGGATCATTTCGCCTGCGGGTAGGCGCCGTCCAGGGTCGAATCAATCTCACTGGTGGCCTCGCGGCGCTGCCCCGTTTCTGCATTGTAGATGTGAAATTCTTTCACCATGCAGCCATAAGCGTGGAGGGTGACCGCCACCTCGTCACTGGAACAATTGTCCATCCGGTGCAAATCCATTGCGGGGGGATAGACGGTCCCGACCGATCCGGCAGTTCCGATGAAGGTCTCGACCGGCACCAGGCAATGCTGGCCTTCTTGCTCATCCGGTGCGTAATTGGTGAATCGCATGCGGCCGCGCAGGACCCCGAGAACACCCCAGGAAGGATGGTCATGAATCGGCGTCCCCTGCCCCGGTTTCCACACCAGGCACAACATCGAGAGGCGATCCTGCGGATCTACGTGGAGCAGATGACGAGAATACCGCTGGGTTCCCGGCTCGAACTGGCTGAGAAACTCATCGGAAACTCCAGCCGCAAATCTCTCGACCAGTCGGACCAGTTGGTTGAGTCGGGTTCGCTCCCGCTGCTCGGTGGAGATGGTGATCTCCATCTCCTCGATCAGCTGCTCGATGGTCGCGATCGGTTCCACGGGTCCCCCGGATCTTCAATGTGGGTGAGAAATGACGCAATACGGCAGCCAACCTCGATCTCAGAGCATCGACCTCAGAGCATCGACCTCAGAGCATCGACCTCAGAACATCGCCTCAGAACATCGCCTCAG
>JAPKAM010000055.1 GCA_028825265.1 Planctomycetota bacterium | reverse complement strand
CCATCTGCGGAGCTTTTTTGCGCCAACACCAGGGTGGCACAAAAAGTCCCTTCGAGGATCTGGGAGACCACCATACGAGAAATCTCGATGTCAAATCCAAGCAGGATTGAACCGACCAGGTCATGGGTCAGTGGTCTGGGCGTCAGCTCCCCCTGGATCGCTCGGGCCAGCGCCTCTCCCTCGGTGCTGCCGATGAAAATGACGAAGGTCTTGGACGGAGCACGCAGGAACACTGCGGCACCATCCGGTTGAATCCCGGCCAACTTTTCGATGTGGACTTCGACCGAATCTTGTACCATCGGAACCCCTCCGCATGAATTGACGTCTTCACCAGAGTCTAGTCTCAATCGAGATGTCGTGCATCCATACCGTACTGCGGAAGACCATCTTTGAAACGTGGAATCCACGATTGTACTCCAGCACCGACGGCGATTCGGGCTCCAGGGCCGGCTCCAGAGACGGTCAGTACCTCGCCACCCGATTCACGGATCAGCAACTGTCCTGCGGCCACATCCCATGGCTGGGTTCTGTACCATGCGCCCCCCTGGATCCGTCCGCTGGCGATCCAGGCCATCTCCAGAGCAATCGACCCGAGAGATCGGACCTTGACCGGCTCTGGAATAGATTCGATCCAGCGGGGGAACTTCTGGATCCAGCGATCAGAACAACAGAGAACCCGTGGATCGGCGACGCCTGAGTAGGTCGGACCGGGACCTCCTCTGAGAATCCCACCTCGATGATGAGCTTCGAACCACTCCCCACGAACAGGATCGGAGATCCATCCCAACAGCGGTGTTCCGTTCTCGATGTAGGCGATGGAGATGGCGAATAATGGAATTCCGCGGCGATGGTTGGTGGAACCGTCTAGGGGGTCGATGATCCAACCTTGGTGATCGGCTCCCGGCGCTGCACCGAGTTCTTCGCCGTGGACCAGATCTTCTGGAAATTGCTTCTCCAACTCCTTGCGAAAGTACCTTTCCGATTCCACGTCGGCAGGTCGGTTTTGCTGGAATCGATCACGGACCAGTCGCGACAGGGCAGCCAGGATCCTCCTGCCGAAACTTCTCCTGCGAGCCAGGGCCGGGTTGCCGATCACCGTACATCGCCTTCGGAGTTCTTTATCAGGGCTGCGATTCCTGGCAGCGTACTTCCCTCTAGGAATTGGAGTGCAGCCCCCCCACCGGTGGAAACATGAAGTACCGAATCTGCGACTCCGAATAGACGAGCTGCAGCGGCGCTATCGCCTCCTCCGATCACTACCTTTCCTGGATGATTTCCCAGCATACGGGCGATGGCTTTAGTGCCTGCGCTGAATTGCTCGGTTTCAAAGACTCCCAGGGGGCCATTCCAGAAGATGGTTCGGGCGGATTCCAATCGGCGACAAAACAACTCGACACTTTTCGGTCCGATATCGAGCAACATCATGCCTGAATCGGGTTCCTGACCTGCGACAATGTTCTGTGTGCGTGTTGGATCATTAAGATCATCCCCAGCGATGAAATCGATGGGGAGCAGCATCTCTGGTCCTTGTTCAAGATGTTGGGTAATTTCAGCGAGTGCTTCCGGTTCGGTTCTGGACAGGCCAACGGGAACTCCCGCACCCTCCAGTAACGTATTGGCCAGCCCCCCGCCACAGACGACCCCGTCCAACTGACCCGAGAGATGAGCCAGTATCCCGATCTTGTCCCTTACCTTGGAACCACCAGCAATGATCCAGAAGGGGCGTTCCGGTTGATCTCGTAACTCACTCAAGACTTCGATTTCACGAGTCAAAAGAAATCCTGCAAAGGAAGGGAGGAAGCGGGTGACCGCTGCCACCGATGCGTGAGTTCTGTGACAGCAACCAAAGGCATCATTGACGAAATAGCGACAGCCGGCTGCGAGCGCAGCGGCAAGGATTGGATCATTGGACTCTTCACCGCGATCGAATCGGAGATTATCCAGCATCAAAATTCCACTTGCGGGCAAATCAGCGAGTTGACTCTGGACCCGAGGACCGGGGGGCATCTCATCGACGTGGATCACACTCGATTGGAGAAATCCTTGTAGCGAACGGGCCACAACTGACGTGGTTAGTTGAGGATCGGTTCCATCGGGTCGCCCTAGATGAGTCATCAGTACAGTCCGGGCACCAGCCTTCTGCAAAGCTTGTATCGTCGCTAAACTCGACTCGATGCGATTTGTGTCGGTGATCGAACCGTGCTGAAGAGGCACATTGAGATCGCAACGAAGAAGAACAGCGTCGCCGGGATTGAGAATGTCGAGCAGTTCAGTGATGGTGCGCACTGCACTCTCCTATTCGCGTGAGGATCCAGTTGGGCGAAGATTACCAACTGTGGCCATGGCAGGAAAGGGGCTCTCATCGATGCCGGATGATGAGAACCGGTGGGAATCTGACCTGCTCCAATTTCCAGGGCCGTCAGGAAGAGGAATGGGAGTCGGAGCGATCGGAGTTCCTCGCCTGATCCTCGACGATGCGATAGATCCTTGCAGAGATGGTATGCCGCTGAACAAGGAACAGCGGTAAGCGTAGAATTTGAAGGAAGCCGGCGAGGACTCCTTTGAGCAGTTGAAGTCGCACCAGCGATCTCGCCCTCGAACCCGCTTCCGGCAGGGGCACGACCTGTCGACGACTGGAATCCGTTCGCTGCTGTGCCATCATAGGGTTTCAGGCATGGGAAGTGAGGTGGATCCGCGTTTTTTCATCCAGGCCCAGCGTGACAATTTCGCTGCGACCGCTTCCAGGGTGACATAGTAGGTGTACTGCATCGCCTGTTCTCTGGGCCTTGAAGCGCTGGCGGAAAAAGGAATCCGTATCGTCGAGGTCTTGCGCAGCACCATTTTCCCCTCCGAGTTCCGCTCGAAAAACTGCGCCTTGGCCTCCCCCTGAAAGACGTTGGAAATCGGGGCTCCATAGAACGTTTGTAACCTGACGAAATAGCAGCGAATCTTCACTTTGACGACCACCGGAACTTTGCCATCGTCTTGGCCCGGGACAAACTGCAACTGCCCTCCCATGCGCCGAAGGTGGTAAGTCAATCCTGAAGGCTCCGGCACGGTCTTGCCGATTTTTTCATCGGAGACGACGACCACTCGGGCGTACCCAGCTTTGGGTAACGGCGGCAATTCAACAGGCTTGGTACTCTCCTTCTCCCACTCCGGAAGTTGCAACTCCTTGGGGATTTTGCGTACAGGAGAATCTGGATCTTGTTCCAGTTCCGATTTTCGAGCCCGGGCTTCATCGGAGTGCGCGAGATACCAGTCGCCTCCAATCCATATGTATCCAAGTTTCGAGCGGGCCTGTTCCTGATCAGGATCGATCAGCATGACCATTTTCCACTCCTTCAAGGCCTGCGCCTTGAGACCCATCCCACCACACCAGATGGCGAGATCGACGTGGCCGGTCAGGTCATCGGATTTCAATTGGCTGGCGCGCTTCTGATAGAGATCAAAGGGGGTGGACTTTTGTTCGGTCCGACGGATCTGGGATCGATCCACGGTGACGACAGTTCCATCGGTGGTCCGGATCGAAACTAGATCTCCGATCTCACGCACAATCGTCCCATCGAGGACTCGACCGTCATCGATGTGGAATAGATCCGCATGGAGTGAACTGGCAGGACTCCCGAGCAGTATCAAAATAGAAAGTAACGCACAGAAGACGGTATTCTGGCGGATCCTGAGCCCCACGCTCAGTGACCTCCCGAAGGGATCATTCTGTTGTGCTGAAAAGGAACTCATGACGGTGTATCCTGCTTCTCAGTGGTGCTCTCGACGATGATTTCCCGGTAGCTTGCGGGCTCCCGGTGGATTCTCAACGGAACGACGCATCAAACTAGGTCCATGACCCCAGCGAGGTGGAGCCCGTGTTGTTCAGTATCAGGGATCTCCCAGCGACCTCCAATCTATTTGTAACACCCGATAGCACCGAAAGTTGTCGAGAGCCGGGAAGATTCGCTCCAATCCTCTTTCAGTGGGGCCTCCTGAGTACGTTGGCCTTCTTCTTCTGTGGTTGCGAGTCTCCAAAAAAGCCCCAGGTGTTGGTCGAGATCAGCCCATCGGCGGGGCTGCACTTCTGGCATGACAATGGCATGACCGGCGAACTCTACTTCTGTGAGACGGTGGGTCCGGGTTCTGCGTTCCTTGATTTCGACGGAGATGGAGATCTCGACATCTTCCTACCGCAGGGGCACTTGCTAGGGGCTGACAAGAAGGAGACCGACCGAACCGGCCCGTCGACAGGATTGAACCCCTCGGGAGGGCGGTTGTACCGAAATGAAGGAGTGGAAGCGGGAATTCCCAGGTTCACCGATGTCACGGATTCGAGCGGCATCGTTTCCACTGGATACGGGATGGGATGTGCCGTCGGAGATGTTGATGGTGATGGCGATGTCGATCTATACCTCACCTGCTTTGGAGCCGATCAGTTGTGGATCAATCAAGGAGATGGGACCTTCATCGAGCAAGCGCATCGATCGGGCCTAGGAGATGATCGCTGGAATACCAGCGCTATTTTTTGTGACCTCGATCGAGATGGAGATGTTGACCTTTTTGTTTGTAGCTATGTGGACTTCACGCTTCAGAATCACAAGCCGTGCTTCGCTGACAGTAGTGCGGTCGAATACTGCGGTCCCAGTTCTTATCCCCCACTGCCCGATAGAATTTACAGAAATCGTGGCGATGGGGTTTTTGATGAAATGACTTCATCGAGCGGCATCGGCGCCGCTTCTGGAGCCGGTCTCGGAGTGATCAGTTCCGATCTCGATGGAGACGGCGAACTCGACATCTATGTCGCCAATGACGGCATGGCCAATCGGCTATGGCGACAGGTCGCACCCTTTCAGTTCGAGGACGTGGCTCTTCTGTCTGGATGTGCGGTCAACCGAAACGGTATGCCAGAAGCATCGATGGGTGCGACGCTGGCCGATTTTGACGGGGATGGCGACGAGGACATCTTTCTCACGCATCTGACAGGAGAGACCAACACCCTCTATCGCAACGATGGCGAGGGATTTTTTGATGACCAATCCGCTCGCTCTGGGCTCGGCATCCCCAGCCGTCGTTGGACTGGATTCGGTACTGCATGGTTCGATCTAGAAAATGATGGATGGCTCGATGTCTTCATCGCCAACGGGGCGGTCAAGAGAATGGAGGAGAGGGTGGCAGCGGGCGATCCCTATCCTCTGGCACAACCAGACCAGTTGTTCATCAATCAGGAGGGGCGCAGCTTCACTGAAATCGATCCACAACGTGCCCAGGTTCTGTCTGTTCAAAACATAGGCAGGGGCGCGGCCTTTGGCGATATCGATAACGATGGAGACACCGATATCTTGGTCAACAACAATGCTGGCCAGGTGAGACTACTGCAGAATCGTATCGGATCTAAAAACTCCTGGTTGGGCATCGAACTCCGCGGATCGAATCGTCAGATCCAGGAAGGAATCCGTTGTGAGATCCGGCAAGCCGATCGGTCGCCACTGATCAGAAGTTCAAGACGTGGTGGATCCTACCTTTGTAGCAACGATCCGCGCATCCAGGTCGGCCTGGGTCGCTCCGAAGATCCGTGCACCGTGGTCGTTCACTGGCCCGATGGAACGCTTGAGACATTTCCATTGCTGCAGGTCCGCCGATACCACACCTTAGCTCGTGGTGAGGGGAAATGACCCGGATGAACAAGATCACTCTCTGGGTTGTATTGTGTTTACCGCTCATTTTCATCGGGGGCGGCTGTGACGAGACCGTGACACTTCCAAAAGTTCCTGTTCTCGTGGGGCTTGAAGAGGATGTCGAACAACATCTCACGGCCACCTATGCTCGCCTCGAGTCCGCCATCCAAAGGGAGTCAGGAACAGAACTAGCCGCGTCTTTCGGCGACGCCGCGATCACTTACCACGCCTACGACCTGGTCTTGATGGCTCAGTCCTGCTACCAGCAAGCACTGGTGCTAGACCCTGACTCCAATCAATGGAAATACCTGCTTGCTAGGATCTTGCAAAAAGAGGGGAAAACAGAGCACGCACTGCAACTATTCAGCGAAATCCTTTCACGATTGCCAGATCATCCCCCGACACTTCTGGCCGCTGCAGAACTGAAACTGCAGTCAGGAGATTCCGCTGGAGCGCGAATTTGGTTTCAGCAGTTGTTGCGAATCGACCCTCGCAGTGCTCCGGCTTTTTTTGGACTGGGACGTATCTCGTTACAAGATGGTCAGCATAGCGATGCCATCCGCTTTTTCGAAGAGGCATTGCGTTACTCTCCGGCCGCAACGGGACTTCGCTATCCCTATGGCCTGGCCTTGCGCGACGCAGGACGAGAGTCGGAAGCACAGCAGCAGATGTTGTTGCGCGGCCCGTCCTTTCCCATGGTTCCCGATCGTTGGCTAGAGGAGGTCAGGAACCGACCCATCGGGGCGCGGATCCCCCTCAACCGAGGCACCACCAGATTCAAAGCGGGCCAGTACCACAAGGCACTCGAACAGTTTCAACGGGCGGTTCAAGTCGCTCCTGATTCTGCCACGGCCCAGCTCAATCTCGGTTCAGCACTGGTCAAATTAGGACGCAGCCCGGAGGCGCTCGGTCATTACCAGGAAGCGCTACGACTCGACCCGGGATCGACCACCGCTTGGTTCGATTTGGGAGTGATTCATGCTAGAGCTGGCGATGAGGAGGAAGCGATCCGTTGTTATGACCAGACTCTGGCGATCGAATCTGGGCATCAAGCGGCTCGATTCAATCGTGCCAATTCACTTCGTAGACTGAAACAGTACCAGGAGGCGGCCAAAGAGATGAAAACTGTTCGCCAGCAGGTGCCTGGAAATGTCGTCGCCTGGATTGCAGAAGTGGTCTGTTATCTCCGATTGGAACAACCAGAGCTGGCACTCTCGACTTGCCAAGAAGGCAAGATCGCGACGGGCAACGCAGCGCGATTGGTAAGCTTGCTGGCGCGGCTCGAGGCGACCAGTACCGTCGTTATTGCCAAGCCACAACTGATGAAAACTCTGGGCGAGTTGGAAAATCTGTTGCTGAAGGAGACCACACTCGAACTGGTTGAGTGCAAGGCGATGGTCTTGGCAGCACTGAATCGTTTTAAGGAAGCCCTTCAATGGCAAAACTCTGCCATCGATGCGGCACGATCAGCGAACAGAATCGATATCCTTGAGCGGTTACAAAAAAATCAACAGCGTTATTTTCGTGGTGAGCCTGCGGTCGATCCCTGGCCCGAAGAATCCGCGTCTACCGGATCCGGATCTGGCGTCGGATCTGTCAATAACTCCACTTCGCAGTAGGCCCGTAACTCCTGCTCATCCGGTTGGATTCGTTCATATGTTTTCCCCTCTGCCAGTAACCATTGCCCCGCCGCCAACTGAAACCTCAAGTCCAGACGAAGGTGGATCTTTCGTGCCCCCACCTGAGCAGCAGGAATATCGATGCTGATCTTCTCTGGAAGTCGACCCCCTTCGAGCCAGGAGAGAACCTCCATCTTCCACAGTTCTCGCCCCTTTTCATCGTAGACGGTCTCGTCGATGAATCTTCCAGACCCTCGCTGGAATCGAACCGTGGCGCGGCTGGCTCCCTGTAGTTTCCCCTCCCAGTAAGAGATGTTGAGGAGGCCGATCCCGGCATGGGGCATTGGATGACCAGAGATGCTGAATGACAGTGACGAAATCTCGGGTTCGGAATCGTCCACCCACCGTGGGGACAATACCGCTGGATGATTGAATAGCAGGTCCGAGGCGCTACGGAAGTGGATGACCCGATCCAGGTCATACGCCATCGCACGTAACGTTTCGATATCTTCGATCGACGAGTGAATGGTGATTTCCTTGGTGGAGGCGGAGAACAGGTTCACCATCGAAAATTGATAATCGAGTCTGGCAGACGGTCTGACCCGTCCTAACCAGTCCTTATTGGCGTTGAACAGCGCCAACGACCCGGTCGCCATTGGACTTTCCTGGTCGAGAGAAGAGGTCCAACGGTTGCGCGAGACCGATGCGAGAGAAGAGTCGACCCACCGGCTCCAGGCCTGGATTAGATCTGGATCTGTCGGGGCACTCTGATGACTCCTCTCGAGAACCTTCAACGCCCGCTGACGACAGGCCAGGGCGATCTCGGTGGTTTTCCCCTGAGACGACCCTGAGACTCGTTTGAAGGCGGCCATCGTGATGCTCCGACACTGCATCTGGAGACTTCGTAATGCCGCGACTCGGATCTCTCGATGAGTCGACTGCAGAAGCTTCTCCAGTTCGACGGTCACCCGTGAATCGACCAGGAAACCGATGCCGTGAGTGGCGGCTTCCTGGCGATGGAGATCGAACGGTTCAAAACAATTCTGGAAAAAGGAGAAGGCGTGATCGGGGTATGCACGAATCACCAGCATCGTGATTCGGCGACGCAGGGAGGAGTCCTTACGAGTGAGGATTTCGCGAAATGCAGGTAGCAGATCGAGATCCGGATGTCGAACCACCTCTTGCATGGCGGCCTCATGCTCTTGTGGATCGACGCTCAGCAACTGCTGGAGGATGTCATCATCGATCCGGCAATCTTTTCCGGCGATCGATGCCGAGTGGCAGAAGAGCCCAGCAATGAGCGCGACAAGGATCCACAATCGAGTGCAAGAGAGCATCGAGAACACCTTTCGATCAGACACCGGAGAAGTGTCAAAAGTACCATGGAGTTCGGCCCATGACAGGGTAGACGGAAAGTTTACAAGGTTTACAATAGACAGTTCAACTGTGCTGTCAACCGGTGAGGATTCATCTTCCCCGTCATCCCGTGTTCACCCACTCCAATGCCCCTGCGGAGGTCCATCGATGCGATTCCTCATCATCTCGATCCTCACCCTACTGTTTCTCTCCTCACCACTGCTGTCCCAGACGCAGACTCCGGGGTCCGTCTCCCAGACCAGCGGTGCCCTGGTGCCACCGATCGGTTCCACCACCGCACCGATGGTGCCAGGAGATTCAATCCAGTTCGTCACTCACGGAGGATCCAATCCTCTTGGCCTCTGTATCGATGAGCCGACCAGGACACTCTATGTCTGTGACATGTTCACTGGTACTACCCATCTGTACAACATCGACGACCTCTCGGCGGGAATCGTTTCTACAATTCCCAATCCGGCTGGCAATGTTTCAACAAGCGGGCTCGACATCGATGGCGATCACATCTACTGGGTGATTCCAGGAGCTAACCAGAATCTCTGGAGAAGTTTGAAGGACGGTTCGAATCCACTAGTGGTCGGACAACTCGATCTTCCCGGCGGCGGGATTGTCGGAGACATCTGCATCACCGAGGACCACACCTTGTGGGCGGTGGATGTCACGCATGATCAATACAGTCAGCATCTACTAACGGGCGAGTTCCTTGGAGACATCATTGGCCATCCGGCAGGATCGGGTACGGGAAACAGCATCGCCTACAGGAATGATTGTAACTTGTTGCTGATCCCCCATAACCTTTCGGGATCGAACACCGTCACTAAAATTAGCACGTTGGATACATCGGGTCACATCAGAGCGGTGACCGACGTCAGCACCATCGGCGGATTCATCAATGGGGTCGCCCATGCCTCCATTGGATCATTGGGATTGCCGACCGTCTTCCTGGTCGATACCTCACTCAACCGCATTTACGAGATTGAATCGCAACCCGCATGTCCTCAGCCGATTCTTTCAGGTCAGCATGAGTACCAGATTTGTGGCCCGACGGGAGTGCGTCCGATCCATCACTCCTCGGTGCTGACCGAATCGATTCATTTCGATCAGTACGGCACAGTCCGTGATGTGAATTTATATCTTGAAATGGAACACGAATTCGTGGCAGACATCCACGCAAGTTTGACCAGCCCCACTGGAACCACCGTCACCTTGTTTTCAGAAACTCAATACAACGGAACACTCTGGGGCATTACTTTTGATCAGGATGGTCAGGGGTTAATCCCGGACGGCCCTGGCTCTCTCGATGATTTCGATGGCCAAGAAACTCAAGGGAACTGGATCTTCACCGTCAGCGATCTCTACGCTGGTGCCGATGGAGCGTTGTATAACTGGTGCCTCCGTATCGACGAAGTGACTCGTAGGGTCCACCGCGCCGATTTTCCGATGTTGCATCAGTCGGGTGTGTCCAATCAGGCGATTAGCCAAGGTGTCCCCCTTAATGATGCCATCACCATCGACAGTATCGTTCCAGTGACGGATGTGAATCTAGACCTCAATCTGATGCATGGTCTACTGTCGGATCTTTCGATAAAACTGTTGAGCCCACTCGGGACCGAAGTCACTCTTGTCCAGCAGGGTCCCGCATATGCAGGCGAGATTCACACAACCTTTGATCAAGACGCAATGGCCTATGCCGCAGCGAACCTCCCGACCGCGCAGCCGATGCAACCGCAAGGCCCCGGATCTCTCAACGATCTGGTCGGTGAGATGGCCCAGGGTGACTGGCTTCTTTCGGTCACCGATTCTGTCGGCAGCGAAGATGGAATCCTCCAGAACTGGACTTTGAGCCTGCAAGAACCGGTGCTGCTCAATGTTTCGGGTTCACCTTTGGTCTACAACGTCGAGGTTCTGGATCCGTTGGCGATCGAAGATCTCGAGGTGGCTTTGAAATTAGACCACCCTTCGACCGATCAACTGCACATCACTTTGACATCTCCAACCGGTACCACCGTCATTCTTGAGCAATTGGGTGGTCATTCAGGGACATCGATCGACGTGATTTACGACAGTAGCGGAATTGACCATGATGAGACGTTGGCGAGTCAGGGCATCCGTATGAAGCCCGCATCCCTGTTCGATCCGTTCCTCGGCGAGTCGATGGCGGGCCACTGGATCCTCACAGTGACGGACAACCTGTCCAGTCCTGACGGATGGTTGACCGATTTGACCTTGGTGATTCATGGCGACGATGCCCCTTGCGAGGTCCCGACCGTCGATGCGACCAGTTCCACTGTCGCCGCCGACTGGCTGACCCCGATCACCTTCAGCGGAATCTTGGGAGGCTCTACTGCGACCCAGATCCACTGGGACTTCGGTGATGGTAGTGCTTCTCCCGATTTGAATACGGTGCACAGTTATCCGGTTTCCGGCACTTACACCGTGACCTTGACGGTCGAAAATCCGTGCGGTACCGCTTTTACTCAGTTCCCGGTGACGATCTGTCAACCTCCGGTCGCTGACTTCCTCTTACCTGGCTGGATCGGAATCGCACCTTTCTGCGCCGAGTTCGCCAACCTCTCCAGTGGAAACATCGATCACCTGACGTGGAGTTTCGGAAATGGAGAGACGATCGAAAATAACGGAGATGCGACTTACTTTTACGATACGCCAGGATTTTACAGTATTACACTCGAAGCCCATGGAAGTTGCGGAACCATTTCGACTCAGGCTCGAATTAATGAGGTGAAGGTACTGAATATGGGTGACATCAATGCAGACGGGTATCTGGACACTTCAGATCCGATCTCCTTGGTGTTGTACCTGTTCGGTAGCGGTTTGGAACTGGCCTGTCCCAAGACAGGGGATGTCAATGGAGACCAGCAGTTGAACCTAGGAGATGTGGTCCATCAGTTAATCTTCCTTTTCGGCGGCGGTCCGGAATCGGCTCCAGTCAATAACTGTGGCGACTGCAACTTTTAATGCTTAGGTGCGCGAATGAAAACGTCCGTTTATGAGCGCCAGATCTACCAGCAATTTACAGGGGCTTCGTGCAGCACCATTCTCATGGGCTGCGCGAAGCCTCTCTTCGATGGCGGGTAGCCCCTCGGCATCCGCAGCCCGAAGCGGACCTCCCAGGTGTGGCGGGTAACCGGTCCCCATCACCATCGCAAGATCGAGCAGGCCTGCATCGGCCACAACTTCTTCCTCGAGACAACGCGCGGCTTCATCGATCATCGGATCGAGTAAACTGGAGATGATTTGAGTGGCGGGAAGCGTCGAAGCGGTGGCCTGGACCATCGGTTCGAGATCTCGATTCCAGGTCGAACTGTTGCCACTGTGCTGGTAGAAGCCGATCCCGGATTTCTTTCCGAGCCAACCCTTCTCGACCATCTTCATAAGGATCGGCGAAGAAGCCGCACGATCCCCGAAGGCGCAATGTAGTGTCTCCTGAACTTCGACACCAATGTCCAGTCCCACTTCATCCATCAGCCGGAATGGGCCCATCGGTAATCCGTAAGTTCGAGCGACCTGATCGATGTGGGATCCGCTCAGCCCCTTCAAGAGCAATCGAGATGCAGCATCGAGATATGGAAGCAACAGGCGGTTGACCAGGAAACCTGGGGAATCTTTGACGATGACGGGATACTTGCCCAGTTTGCGAGCCAGTGACAAAGCGATTCCCACTGCTTCTGGAGCGGTGAACTCGCCAGGGATCACCTCGACCAGTGGCATCTTGGGAACGGGGTTAAAGAAGTGCAATCCGACCACCCTGTCTGCCACCGGGCTGTCCTTCTGAATGGCGGTGACACTGAGAGCCGATGTGTTGGTGGCAAAGATCGCATCTTGTGCAAGCAGAGGAGCGATTTCCGCCAGCACTGATCTCTTGACGTCGAGTCTCTCGACCACAGCTTCTAGTACTCCACCGCATCGTTCCAGTCCGACCAATTCCTTACCGTGACTCAAGCGAGATAGGATTTCCGCTTGCTGGTAAGTTGTAATGCGCCGCTTCTTTCGTCGCGTATCGATGGCCTTGCCGATTTTTTTCAATCCCTGGTCGATGGCTTCCTCGGAGATGTCCCTCAATCGAGTCGGAATCGACTTCTCGATGGCCATCGTGGCCACGCCCGATCCCATCACCCCGGCACCGAGCACCACCAGTGTTCTTGGTTCGGGCCAGACTCCGTCCGGCTGGCCAGAAACTCCTCGTCGTACACGTTCTGAATCCTGGAAGATGGCCACTAGGTTGCGGCAGACGGGTCCGGTCGCCAGTCTGGAGACCGCTCTGGCCTCTTCGAGCAACGCTTCCTTTTCGGGTCGATGGGCGCTCAATCGTGCCACCTCGATGGCGCGCTCGGGCGCGGGCATGAGACCGAGAGTGCGGGCCCGAACCGTTTTCAGCGCCTGACGACAGACGATCGTTCGACCCACTGACGTTTCGTCGAGGAAGTAACTGATCCAACCCTTGCGACGCTTTTTTCTAGCCGCGTTGACCTTACGAAAACCGTCCGAGACCATCGCTTCGATCATCTGCAACGACAGGGCTCGAAAACCTTCGACAGGAACCGAAGCATCGACCACTCCTTTTCGATGAGCGATCTGGGCGGGAAGCCTGCTGGCGGGCAAGATCCATCCCAGGGCACCTCGAAGTCCCAGCAGACGGGTCATTCGAACCGTCCCGCCGAAGCCCGGGATGATTCCCAGGTTCACCTCCGGCAGTCCGATTCGAGTCCGCGGATCCTGAACGGCGATCCGAGCGGTACAACCGAGGGAAAGTTCTAGTCCCCCCCCCAGGCAGGTACCCTGGATCACGGCAATGGATGGAATGGAGAGATTTGAGAGGCGACCGAACAGGTCCTGTGCGGAGCGACAGGCTTCGATGACATGATCGACATTATCTGCCGATCCGATGGCATTGACATCGGCACCGGCAATGAAATGTCCATTCTTGGCGCTGGAGATGATCAGAGCATCGACATTGGAGAATTCAGAAACTCGATCTAGTTGCTTGTCGAGATCCTCGAGAACTGCAGCGGACAGAACGTTGGCACTGCTCTCGGCATCGATGACCAAATGGAGCCAGCGTCCGGCGGGGTCCGCTTGTGGAATTGGACCTTCCCAGGAAGAGGAGCGAATCAGTTTCCACTGGCTCATGACGAGATCCCTTCGATCAGCACTGCACCCCCTTGGCCGCCACCAATACACATGGTGGCGATTCCATGCCCCCCTCCGGCATCGTGCAGTTGACGCGCGAGGGTCAGAATCAACCGAGCACCGGTGGCCCCGACCGGGTGGCCCAAAGCGATGGCCCCTCCCATGACGTTGAGTCGATCGGCATCGATGGCTCCGGGAGTCTTGCTAAATCCAGCGTCGCTACAATATCGATCGTTTTCGAGCGCCCGCTGGCACCCGATGACCTGGGCGGAAAAGGCTTCGTTCAACTCGACCCGATCGATATCTCCCAACACTAGGTCGCTGTCACGCAAAACAGCCGCGATGGCATGGACTGGGCCAAGTCCCATCCGGAGCGGGTCACAGCCGACAAATGCACTGCCGACGATTCTGGCGATCGGTTGTAGTCCCAGGCTCACCGCCTGTGACGATTCCATCAGAAGCAACATCGCCGCACCATCGGTGATGCCACAGGAATTGGCGATGGTGACCGATCCCATTTTGCGATCGAAGTAAGGCTTCATCCGTGCCATTTTTTCCAGTTTCGCACCGGGTCGGGGCCCAACATCTGTTCGGACCACTCGGTCGAGGAGCGGAGGAACTGCCAGCGCGCTGATCTCGCGGTTCAGGGTTTTGGCAGCGGCGACCGCTTTCCGATGACTCTCCAGTGCATAGAGATCTTGGTCCTCACGGGTAATCCCCCATTCTCGAGCGAGCCGTTCGGCAGTATCTCCCATCAGTTCTCCACTGAAGGGATCACGTAGTCCCTCGAGCAAACCGATCCGTGGCTTGAGATCGGCCAACTTGAAGTGGAAAATACCGGCCAGTTTCTCGGCAAAATTTCGGGCACGAGAAAGAGAAGAGAGTTTAAAACCAAAGGAAAGTGGAAACAGGATCGGAATCTGGCTCATCGATTCTGCGCCGCCCGCAAGAACCACATCCGATGCCCCGACTCGGATCCTGTCATAGGCATCCGAAATCGCCTGCATTCCACTGGCACAGTTCCTGGATACGGTCTGAGCCGGTGTTCGCTCGTGTAGACCGGAGCGTAACGCCACAGCGCGTGCCGGATTGGCGCAATTGGGCGGCTGTGCGACGCAACCAAGAATCAGTTCATCGACCAGACTCGAATCAAAAGGAACGCGGTCCAGGAGACTCCTGGTGCAGCTGCGGGCCAGTTCATCGACGGGAATATCGCGAAGATCCTCCCCTGCCCTGACGAATGGTGTTCGGGCACCATCCACAATCACAACTTCCCTGGACAATTAAAACCCACTTTCGAGATCAGCGTATTCGAACATATTTTCCAGAATTTTCTTCCGCGAGTTTCTTCAAGAACTGCTCCTCGGCATCGATGAATCCAAGTGTGAAAATCCGAATACCACGTAAGTGGTTCAGGGCACGAGTTTCCTCGAGGATCCGTTTCATCAGCGCCTTTGCATCCACAGGCAACTGGTTTCCTTGGCTCCCCATATGCGTAGGAGCCCCATCCGTGATCAAGTAGATCGTATCCAGAGTTGCATCGGAAAGAGCCATAGCCAGTGCTTCGTCAGTCACCGTGATTCCGCTAGCCTTCAGTGATTGAACGAATTGGATCGCAGATTTACGGTTCTTGCGGGAGGATTCCAGCAACACATCGCTCCATGGATTCACATTGGAAGAGAAGGGGATCACCGTGAACCTGCGTTCGTCTCCCAATCCTTCAATCGCCTGGCATAATTGAGAACGCGCACGAATGATTCGACGGCGGCCCTCCATTAGTTCTGTCAGTTTTTGATCCACCGTGTCTCCGACTCCGGTGCTCCTTCGAGCCGCCTCGATCGCCTCTTCCGTGGGTGGATCAGTGGCCAACATCGAGCCGGAAATGTCGAGAATGAAGGCGATGTTCTTACCGGTGAGTTCGAGCCCGAATAATCCGACTCCTGTCGATTTCTTGACAATTTTGTCGAGATCTACTTGGGAAGGATCGATTTCATCCCGGTGAGCAGAGATCCAGTTCTTGTAGGGAATGGCACCATGGAGAGAGAGTCCGGTCAGGCGATGAAGGGCATCTCTGCAGGCGAGCCAGGCTCGATCTCGCGCTCTTTTCGACAGTTCTTCACGACCTCCACGAGCCGCCTTTTCCTGAGTCCGAGATCCCTCCCAGCGAAGCATGGCAGAAATCAGTGGTTCAAGTGCCAGAATATCCTGGCTGCGACCTAGAATTCTAGCCGCCACTCGAGCCACCTGAGGGGCTTTGTCGTCGATGCTCTTGAGAGCTAGTTGCACCGAATCCACCGACTCCGATTGGAGAGATAGTTCGAGCAGGAAGACCCTCGACGGCCAAGCCTTACCCTTGCGTAGCGCCTTGGGGATCTCCACTGCCAGTTTCTTACCAGGCAAGGAAGCCAAGGCTCTCAACGCTGCAGTGAATACCCGGTAGCGATCGACCGGATGCCACTTCTCATCGGGAGTGGCCTCCACTGCTCCGATCGCATCTGCGATGGTTGTCAGAGAGCGAATTTGTTGATCGGAAACCAGTTGTTGGCATCGAGCGATGACCGCTTGGGTGTTATGACCACCGATCGCCTTGTCGAGCGCATGATCGGCCGGAATCGGAAATAGTAAAATGATGAAAAGTATTGGGATCAACAACGGATCGCTTCCCGAATTACCTGCTTGGCTTCTTCCACCGATAAGCGGGTTTGATCCATCGAATCTCGATCCCGAAGAGTCACTGTTCCGTCTTCCAGAGTTTGACCATCGATAGTGAGGCAGAAGGGCGTACCCGCTTCATCCATTCGCCGATACCGACGCCCGACAGCACCCTTGTTATCATAGAAAACTGGAAACTCTTTCTTGAGATCTCGGTAAATATCCTGAGCCGCCTCCGGCATTCCGTCCTTCTTGACCAAAGGGAAAATTGCGGCCTTGATGGGGGCGAGACGAGGATGGAATTTGAGAACCACCCGACCCTGTAACTGACCCTTTTCGTCGGGAGCCATGTCCTCGGTATAGGCCTCACAGAGGAACGCAAGAGTGGCCCGATCGGCACCCGCAGATGGCTCAATCACGTGAGGGATATACTTTTCATTGGTGACCGGGTCTCTGTAACTGAGATCCTTGCCGCTACCACGATGGACCGGCTTGCCTCTCTCATCGACTTCCACTTCCAGTGGATCGGTGGCCGGGTTCAATTTCCCCTCCATGTGGCTTCGTAGATCAAAGTCGCCACGATGAGCGATACCTTCCAGTTCTCCGTATTCACCTTCGGGGAGGAAGGGGAACGCATATTCGATATCGGCGGTACCGGTCGAGTAATGACTCAATTCAGCGGAATCATGCTCTCTCAGTATCAGGCGGCTCTCAGACAGGCCAAGTTTCTTGTACCACTCCATCCTTCGATCTCGCCAGTACCGATACCACTCCTGGGACGAATCCGGGTGACAGAAGAATTCAACCTCCATCTGCTCGAACTCTCGTACCCGGAAGGTGAAATTGCGGGGAGTAATTTCATTCCTGAAACTCTTTCCCACCTGAGCGATACCAAAGGGGATACGAACTCTCGAAGAGTCGACCACGTTCTTGAAGTTGACGAAGATACCTTGAGCTGTTTCAGGACGAAGATAGGCAATGCTGTTCTCATCAAAAAGAGCTCCCATGTGAGTCTTGAACATCAAGTTGAACTCACGCGGTTCGGTCAAGCTTCCCGCTTCCTTGGCATCGGGTCCGAAAACGAATTCGAAATCATCGACGGTTTCTAGCGACACAACGTCGCCATCCCAACGGATCCGACTTCGATCCTTGGCTCGAAGACCGAAACATTTCTGAGCTCTTGCAAGAAGAACTTCCTGTTCTTCCTCCGGCTCACAGATGGCCGTCACGAAAACTCGCTTGTCATCCAACAGGGCCCAACGACCCCTGACCTGGTCATGTCGGTAGCGGCGTTTCGAATCCTTGCAGTCAATCATCATGTCGTGAAACAGGTCGTAATGACCGGAACACTTCCAGACTTGAGGATGCATGAGGATCGAGCAATCGAGACCAGTCATCTCAAAGGCAGACGCCGCTCCCTGTGGGATCGAGATGTCATCATGGTGGGTCACCATCTCGGACCACCACGCCTCCTTGACGTTTCTCTTGAGTTCCACGCCGAGTGGGCCGTAATCCCAGCAGCCATTCATGCCGCCATAAATTTCGCTCGATTGGAATAGAAATCCGCGACGCTTGCAAAGCGACACGATCTTCTGCATCACGCTTTGTTCTTCGTTACCCAATAGACCTCCTGTGGTCTGGACCGAATCGGTGTTGAACTGTTTCTCGTGACATCCTAGAAAGCATGGCTCTTCAGGGCAAGAAGACTGGAGTTCCGTTGACCCGAACCTGAAGGATCTCTATACAGGGGCCTGAGGAGGCCCACTTGTCCGTACTGACTGAAGAGAGATTGATCCAGTTGATGAAGGCCACCATCGATCTGGAGCGAGATTGTCTCGACCGGCTGATTTCCGAGGGCACCCGCCCGGCACCCGAATCGATCCTGGCCCGCTACCAGCAACTGGTGAGATCGATTGAGGCGGAAAAACCAAATGAGCAAACCCTCCAGGAGGAGGTCTGGAAGTGGATCTGGACCACTGGCGAGGGCATCAACCTGATCCAACTCTACGGTCGCCTGGCCTGGATCAACCTTCAATTGCTGGAATTGCTCTGATCACATCCGTTCCAGAGGTGTCACGCACAGCAGTTCCAGACCTTTTCCGAGGGTTCGCTTGAGAGCCGCGACCAGTGCTAATCGATCGGAACTCAGTTCCAGATCATCGCCGATCACCCGATGCTGAGCGTAGTAGGTGTTGAACTCTCCCGCCAGTTCGAGCAGGTATTGTGACAGATGAGAGGGTTCCGCATCTCGGGCCGCCCTGGCGATCACCTCCGGAAACCTTAGCACTCGTTTCAGGAGTACCACTTCATCGGCCTCGACCAGGCGGCCACCCCCACCACTTTTGATGTTTAGGTCGCTGGCCTTGCGTAAAATGCTACAAAATCGGACGTGGGTGTACTGAAGATACGGCCCGGTTTCTCCGTCAAAGGAGAGGATCTTTTCCAGGTCGAAGTTCACATCTTTCCTGCGGGCGGATTTCATGTCGCTGAAGATCACCGCTCCGACTCCCACCGCCTCGGCAATTTTTGCGACCTCGTCTTCTGCGAGATCTGGATTTTTGGAGTGTACCTTGGAGGTGGCGAGCTGGACCGCTTGTTCCAGAACCGCTTCAAGCAGAACCACCTGGCCTCCACGCGTTTTGCCCTTTTTCCATGCACCATCGACCTGCAGGCGCATGACACCGAATTCTGCGTGCTCGAGATCTTCTGCCCAGCGGTATCCGAGTCGTTTCAGGACACCAAAGACCTGACGGAAATGGAGCCCCTGCCCCGCGTCGACAACGTACAGGCAGCGATCGAAGGGGAACATCTGGTGCCGAAGCACAGCACTGGCGAGATCTCGCGTGCCATACAGAGTCGCCCCATCTTGTTTCCTGACCAGCAGCGGAGGAATATCCTCTGATAACCGCACCACATCGGCGCCGTCACTCTGCTCAAGGATTCCAGCCCCTTCCAGTTCCTTTACTATTGCCAGCATCGCATCCTGGTAGTGAGATTCACCGATCGTTTGGTCGAAGTGCACGCCGAGGCGCTGGTAAATCGCATCAAATTTATCCAGTGAAACCGAACGGATCCGTTGCCACCGTTCAACCGCAAGAGGATCCCCCGCTTCCAGTTTGCGGAACCAATCGCGTGCGACCGATTCCAACTGAGGGTCTGATTCACTGGCCTGATTGTACAGGACATAGAGTGCATTCAGATCAGAGACCGGATCTTCTCGAAGTTCCAGGGCCGGGTCGTCCAGGTTATCGGTATCACGAAAGAGATCCCAGCAGGCCAGAAGTTTGCCAAAGCCGGTTCCCCAGTCTCCGAGATGATTCCAGCTGACCACTTCGTGACCTGAACAGCGCAGTAAATTGGCCATCGCCTGGCCCAGCATCGTGGAACGCAGGTGATGGACTGCCAGATGTTTGGCGATATTGGGTGAAGAATACTCGACGATGACTCGTTTTCCGTGACCACTGCTTCCGGAACCCCACTGGTCGGAACCCTGTTCCACTCGTTCCAGGGCAAGTTTCGAGAATTGATCTCGTCGTAATTTGAAATTGAGGTATGGCCCGGCAGTCTCAACCGCTTCGATCCAAGGAAAATCCCAGGACGCTGCGGCCAGTTGCGAGGCAATCTTCGCCGGAGCTTGTTTCAGCGGCCCTGCCAGCTGGAAACAGGGAAGGGAGAGGTCTCCGAGTTCTCGAGTTGGAGGATCGGAGATCGCGTCCGCCAACTGAGGCACCTCGAGATCGAGGATGGCCCCGGCGCGCTGGGCGATCTGTTCCCTGAATTGCCGCAATTGGGCCTCTTTCCCGGTCAAGAAATTGGTACGTGTTCTGTCCCAGTCATTTTATAGTGGAGCAGAGACGCAGATCAAACGCTCCCGACGATCAGAATCGCTGGAATCTGGAAGTCTGGACTGGTTCAGCAGGAAAGGAACGAAAATGTTCAGGAGTAACCGGGCTCAACGGGCCTCAACGGGGCTGAATAAGCCGAATCAAGACTTCCCTCAGACTCGTGATCTGAGCCGCACTCTGATCCTGGTACTGTTTGCCGCCGGAATGTTAAGCGGAATCGTGGCGGTCGATTTGTGGCAGAAGCAAGAATACACAAACTTAGGTCAGCCGCTCACCGCCGAAGCGCAGTCGAAGAAGAAAAAAAGCGTGAAGTGGAATTTCACCATGGCGGGCACCGTTCCCACTGAATTCGGTGAATTGATCACAGTCAACGGAACTTCCGGGAACTACACGCTGGTCTTCCAGGACACCGAAAAGAAGGTGAGACTGGTCGATCTCCGCGGCGGAAAGATCCCATCTCGGGCCATCCTGTTCGACCGCAAGTAACCCAGCCACGGCGTTTTTGTCGACAGATTTGCCAGTCGACAGATTTGCTGTAAGCAAAGTTTCCAATGGAACGGTGGCCAAATCGGGATCGTCGCTTGTACTGTTCGACGTACAGATCTACGACGTACAGATCTACGACGTACAGATCTACGGCGCTCAGATCTACAGCGCTCAGATCTAC
>JAPKAM010000153.1 GCA_028825265.1 Planctomycetota bacterium | reverse complement strand
GATCCTGAGCACGGAGATCTAAGCAAGGAGATGGAGATACTGTGCTCCCTGACCTCGCAGTGGCCCCGAGATTGGCTAGAATGCCCCATCGTGCCCGAGTCGCCACTGTCGGATCGTGGCGGATCTTCCGTATAACTTAGCAGGAGAAGGGGTTTATACCGTGACTTCGAGAGAAGTGACCCGATCGAGTGAAGGATTACCGCCGTCAGGCCAGCAGCCTGCGGCGGCTGGAGATCCTCGAGATACACCGATGATGCGCCAATTCCATGCTGCCAAGTCCCAACATCCCGATGAAGTGCTGTTCTTCCGCATGGGGGATTTTTACGAGATGTTTTTCGATGATGCCCGGCTGGTGTCGGAGTTGCTCGGGATCACTCTCACCTCTCGGTCGAAGGATCGCAGCGGCGAGCGGATCCCAATGGCGGGAGTTCCGGTCAAGAGCGTCGAAGGATACATCCGGAGAATGATCGAGGCGGGGCATCGAGTCGCGATCTGTGAACAGGTGGAAGATCCCCGAGAGAGCCAGGGCATCGTCGATCGTGAAGTGGTGAGAGTGGTCACTCCGGGAACCTTCATCGATGAGAATTCTCTCGATGAACACACACCACTACACCTGGCAGCGTTGAGACCATCTCCCACCTCAGCGGTGGGACTTTCTTGGGTCGATCTCTCGACCGGTAGATTTCATTGCGAGGATCTCTCTCCGGGAGAGGGAACCGAGACCTTGCTGGCAGTGGCCCCTAGGGAACTACTGGTTCCCGATGGATTTGACATCAAATCCGATCCTCTCCTCCAGTGGTTGGAAGCACACTTTCCTTCCTGTGCGGTGACGAGGTGGTCCGAGTGGTATTTCGAATTGGAACCCGCGCGAGAAAAGTTACTGGCTCACTTCGGTCTCTCCTCGCTCGATGGTTTCGGAGTCGAACATCTCCGAGCCGGGGTCGCCTCCGCCGGGGCATTGCTGGAATATCTGCGCCAGACTCAGCGTCAGGCATTACCCCATATCACGGCTCTACGAGCCGGAAGCGTCGGACGGCGGTTGGGCCTCGATGCCGCCAGTCACCGGGCTCTCGACCTGATCGAAGTCGCCCGTACCGGAGAGCGGCGCGGCTCGCTATTGGGTTTGCTCGATCAAACCCGGACTGCGATGGGTGCCAGAACCCTGAGAGAGTGGCTGCAATCTCCACTGATCGAGATCAAGCCGATCCTGGCCCGCCAGGTCGCGGTGGCCACCCTGGTGCGGGGAGATGAACTGAGAGATCAGATTCACACGGCACTGCGCCAGGTGAGGGACATCGAGCGTCTGGCTTCTCGAATATCCCTGGGAAAGGTCAATGGAAGAGAACTGCGGGCACTGTCCAAGTCTCTCGCTGAGGTCCCGCGTTTGAAGGCACTGCTTTCTGGCCTGGAGGCCCATAGATTCCAGGAACTGGATCAGGATCTCGAGGGAAATGCCCTGCAAGAGATGGATGAGCGCATCCAAGAAACCATCGTCGATGAGCCTCCCCTGGCGGTGACCGAGGGCGGAATGATCAGAGATGGATTTGATCCTGCTCTGGATGAATTGCGAGTCGTCTCCCGAGATGGCGTGTCGTGGATGGCCAGTTTTGAGCTGCAGGAGAAGCAGCGAACCGGCATTCCAACCCTCAAGATCGGCTACAACCGGGTCTTCGGCTACTACATCGAAGTCACTCATTCCCAGCGCGATCGGGTTCCTGACGATTACATTCGCAAGCAGACCCTCAAGAATGCGGAACGGTTCATCACTCCAGATCTGAAGGAGATGGAGCAAAAAGTACTGGGCTCAAAAGAGCGAGCCGATGCACTTGAAGAACAGATCTTCCAGCGACTCCGAGCGGAACTGACGAGGAAGATCGAACTCTTGCAAACCGCAGCAGGAGCGATTGCCGAACTGGATGTACTGGCAGCCCTGGCCCAGGTGGCCCGAGATGAGCAGTGGGTCGCACCGGAACTGGTGGAGGAGCCGATTCTGGAGGTCGAGGGGGCGCTTCACCCGGTCGTTGGAAGTGGTACGGCGCGCGCCGATTTCACTCCCAATGATCTTCATCTGGGTGGAGAGCACGGATCTCTGGCGGTGATCACCGGTCCGAACATGGCCGGAAAATCGACCTACATCCGTCAAGCCGCATTGATCTCGATCCTCGCTCAGATGGGATCGTTCGTTCCCGCTACCAAGGCAAAGATCGGCATCGCCGATCGAATCTTTACTCGTGTGGGCGCTGCCGATGACCTGATCCGGGGACAGTCCACCTTCATGGTTGAGATGATCGAAACCGCACGAATTTTGCATAACGCCACCGAGCGATCGCTAGTGATCCTCGATGAGGTCGGGCGTGGTACCAGCACTCACGATGGAATCTCCATCGCCTGGGCCATCGCAGAGGACCTGGCTCATAGGGTCCGATCGAGGACCCTATTTGCGACCCACTATCACGAGTTGGCTGCGCTGGCCGATGAGATGCCTCGGCAGGTGCACAACCTGAACGTGGAGGTGAAGGAGTGGCGCGATGAGATCGTGTTTCTGCATCGAATCGTCGCCGGCAGTGCAGACAAGTCCTATGGAATTCATGTCGCTCGACTGGCAGGGATTCCGGGTTCGGTGCTCGACCGATCGAAATCGATTCTCGGCCAGTTGGAAGAAGGCACCTTGCCGCAGCACTCATCTGGATCCCCTTCGATCGGAAACAATTCCCGACCGGTGCCCGCAGTGGTTCAACCAGATCTGTTTCGCTGTTCTTCCGATCCGCTGAGGGAACTGCTGGCGCAGTTGGACGCCGATCATCTGACCCCGCGTGAGGCTCTCGATTGGATCTATCGACTTCTGGAAGCTGCGAAGCGGCAAGAGTCAGGGTGAGGAGCGAAGCCTCATCGGCCACCGCAATCGATCACAAGGCTATAAATATCAACCAGTTACGTGATTCAGCTGGATCTTTGGCCAGAGCAAAATCGCCCGCACCATGAGGGAGTTCAGGGGGGGGCGAGGCGGGGGCGAATGGCACGATCATAGGTTGCAGAGATGCCAATACTGTGAGAATATCGGAACCTGTCTGGGGCAATACTGTCTTTCCGGACATCGTGTGTGGTGTGCGTCAAATCCGGACTCGCTAGTCTTATTCTGAGCGTGGAGGTCCGGAACTTGATTTGAGGCGTGTGTATCAAGAGGTGTGTACGAGGAGTGTGTGTACGAGAAGTGTCTGTCGTCGAGGTGATGTGAGACCCGTATTGCTCGGCCGGTGCTAGAGAAACTCGTTCTCTAGAGTCCAGGCTGGTCCTTCACCGACCTTCGTCGCACCCTGTTCTCCTCATTCCTGTCCTACTTGACTTACATGCTGAAGTTAGCACGGCAGTATTGACTGCTGGGCTGTTAATCGTGAGAATCGACTTTGTAAAGGTCTGGGAATCGTCTTACTAGGTGCATTAGCACCAAAATTTGCCGCAACCGGCCATGGGTTTGTTAATGAAACATTTTTGGGTAATTCCGCGGAGTTACCAGATTCGTAGTCCTCACCAGGACCGATGGATCCGGTGACTTCCACAGGTTTAAAATTTTCGTCGAGGAGTGCCGGGAAGTTTTCTCCCGCAATCATCATAGAGGAGGTAGTTATGAGAAACGGACCGTCCCGTATTCTCGAGTGCACCACCAGGATCCTGGTGGCTTTGGTTCTCTGTTTGGGTATTTGTATCGGGACCAGCGTCAACGCTGCGCCCCTGATTCCATTGATCCCCAATTTCCCGCTCATCGACTGCAACTCCAATGGGGTTGAAGACACAGACGATATCACTAACGGGACCAGCCTGGATTGCAACAGCAACGGAATCCCCGATGAGTGTGACATCTCCAGCGGATTTTCGCTGGATTGCAACACCAATACGATTCCAGACACCTGTGATATCTCGGCGGGAACGGCCAAGGACTGCAACGGCAATCAGATTCCAGATACCTGTGAAATCATTGCCGGCGGCAGTGACTGTAACGCCAACAACATCATCGACTCCTGTGAGGTGTTACTGCTGGGAGCTGACGACTGTAACGGCAACCTCGTCCCAGACGAATGTGACACCGACTGCGATAGCAACGGAGTCATCGATGAGTGTGAGATCACTCTAGATCCAACCAAGGACTGCAATGTCGATGGAGCCTTGGACCTCTGCCAGTACTCCACCGAGTATGGCGGAAATGCCGCGCTCGATTGCGATGGCAACCTCGTTCTTGACTCTTGCCAGATCACTGCAAATGCGGCTCTGGACTGCGACACCGATGGCATCCTCGATTCCTGTGAGACGGACACAGATTTGGATGGAACCATCGATGATTGCGATCCAGACGACGATAACGATTTGGTGGCAGACGGCGACGACAATGCGCCGCTCAACAACCTGATCTGTCGTGACGTCGATACTGATGGCTGCGACGACTGCTCCAACGGAACCGATGATGTCGCTAACGACGGCACCGACACCGACGGGGATGGCCAATGTGACCTGACCGATACTGATATCGATGGAGATGG
>JAPKAM010000054.1 GCA_028825265.1 Planctomycetota bacterium | reverse complement strand
GGTCACAACCACCTTGCGGCGGCTGCCGAAGTGGGCCAGGGATAGCGGTAGCAGGCCGATGATGGTGCCGCCGATGCCGGTGATGACGAGGGCCAGGTCTCGGAGGAAGGTTTGGTCCTGGATCGATGGCACCGCCATCGACAGCGATCGTACCAGGTCTGATGGAAGGTGCTTGCGGTTGCCGTCGTGGTAGCGACCCTTGAGGCGTACGGCTAGCCGTTCTAGCGCCTGCTTGTTCTGGCGCGAGGTGCGACCCGCCACCGGGGAGCCTTTGTGCGGATCGCCGACCCCGATCACCAGTACATCGGCGATGGAGATGGGGATCTGCCGCGGTAGGGCGCCGTCGACCGTATCTCCATCGGAGACCACGACCAGCGTTGCCGTGCCCTTGGGCCACGGCTTGGCGTATTTCAGCGCCTCCTCGACCCCTTTTTGCAACTGCGTCTGTCCCGGTTCAAAGGCGTGCTCCATCGGTAGCGCATTGAGCACATTTCTCACCACGTTGATGTCGAACGATTCCAGTACCACCGGCATCGCCTCGGTATAGAAGGCGATCACGGAAACTCGCGTACGGGTCATGTCGAGTCGAGAAAAGAGCGCCTCCAGTACATCCGAAGCGCGTTCACCACGGCGCTGGTTACGTTTCTCACTGGCATCCTCGAGGTACATGCTGGGCGAGACATCGAGGGCCACCAGCAGGTGTTGCGACGGCTCCTTGTCGGGATCGATTTCGGGAGGCTTGCTCTCCAGATGGGCGAGCAGCCACAACCCGCCCGCGAGCATCGTCACTGCCAAACAGCGAAGAAGCGGTGCCACCCGAGTCCAACGCCGCGCTCCTTCGTCACCGAAGGCGAGCTTCTCGATACGACGAATTCTGCCGACATGCAGCCATTCACCGATGGCGGTGAGGATCAGTGCCAGCAGTGCGACGACCGCTGCCGAATAGAGTAACTGTTGCGGATCTACCATGGAGTTACCCGCCATCCGAGCGATGTGAAGAGGTGCACTCCCAGCAGTGATAAGCCGATCCACGCCAGCAGCGAGAAGTCCTCGATGGGGCGAGCGCCGGCTGGCTTCAACTTGGCCGGTTCCATCGAATCGATGTGATCAAAGACACGCTGCAACGCTTCTGAATCATGAGCCGAAAACACCTCACCCTGGGTCTGGCCGACCACCTCGTACAACTGACCCGGTGCGGATCCGCTGCCGATGAAGATGGCGTAAAGGGCGATGTTGAGACTGGCGAGTTCCTGGCCGATCTGGCGTGCAGCACCCCCCCCTAGATCGGAAGAGAAGCCATCGGAGACCAGCACGATGAGGCGGTCTCCCTCCTCCTGCTCGGCGAGGCTTCCCATGCAAGCACGCAAGGCCCGGCCGATGGCGGTCGAGTTCATGTGTGGCGGCATCTTTCTGGCATCGATGAAGGGAGTGGCGAGGGCGATGGCATCGAGGTCGAGGGTCAGAGGCGTCCAGCGGATCGTTTCGCCACCGAAGATGGTCAGGCCGCAGGCATCCCCCTTGCGCATCTTGCAGAAGTGCTGGATCGACTCGACCGCGGTTTCGCTGCGCAAGGTCCCATCACTCATGGCGACCCCCATCGATCCGGAGACATCGAGGGCGATCTCGATGTTGGTGATCTCGCGGCGGATCTGCGGCTCTCCCATCACCTGGGGTCCAGCCAACACCGCGATGGTGACCGCCAAGATCACCGGGGGAAAGGCAGCGGCCAGCCACAGTGATCTACGCAACCAGGGTCTTTTTCCGTGAGAACGATGATCGAAGGGCATGGCGACTTTAGGGCCGCTTCGGAACGCTTCCCACAGCAGCAGAAACATCGGTACTAGCCACAGCGCCACGACCCAGGGATGAGCAAAACTCAAGAGGCCTCCTCGATGGGATCGGCCATCGGCGTGGCATAAGGTGCCAGCAGATCTTCCAGTTGTTTTTCACTGACCGCTTCTTCTCGACCCGAATGCAGCCACTGCTCGACAGTCACCAGCAAGATTCCGGCCTTGGGGTGGGTTCGTAGTTTCTGGATCCCTTCGCCGTGGCGGTAACTTCCAAGATCCAGATCTTCACGCCAGTGTGCCAGCAGGATCCGTTCCATTCTGGCCTTTTGTGCGTCGTCGAGTTCTCCAGCAAGCGCAGCGCTGACCAGCGGTCGCAGTAATTCGGCCAGTGTCGGCGGCGCTATGGGTTGTGGCGCGGGTGGAGGTGGTTTTCTGAGCCAGCGAACCAGAGTGAGAATCGATAGCGGTAGCAGCAGCCAGCCGATGGCCACCGCCCACGGCACCCACTCGGGGAAACCGAGAATCGGTGAGATCGGTCCAGGGATCTGATTCAAACCACCCTCGTGGTCATCTTGAAGAAGTGAACTGACCGAGATGGTCAAGGGGGGCAACTCGCTTGCGGCAGCGCCTTCACCGTACCGAAGCAACCCGGACAAGTGGTGTTCACCCGGCAACATGGCGATCCAGCGCAGGTCATAAACCTGTTCTTGCCCTTCTCCAGGAGTGATCGAAGCAATGCGCACCAGTACCGGAGAGTCGTCGGGAATCGGGGCCACTTCGAGTGGATCGCCGCTCCATCGGAGCAGTAATTGCCCCTCGATTCCCACCGTTCCGGTCGATAACGGGTCCGCTTCTGTCTGCAGATGGACTGCTGAAAGTGGACCAGCTAGCAAAAGAGTGATCGACAGGATCACCATCGGGCACCATTTCATGATCGTCCTCCCTGTCCACGCTCCGAGATGAATCGACGCACTGCGGGAATGAAGTTCTGATCGGTATGGAGGAGCAGGTGGTCGATGCCTCCACGAGCGAGATCGACTCGCCTTCCTTCTTCCCGATCGATGCCCCAGCGAGTTTGACTTCCCACCAGAAATTGCTCGCCAGTTTCAGCCTCGGAGCCGCGCAAGAAACCGGCGGCTAGGGCGCCCGCTTCTGCAGGATCTTGCAATTCGATGACAGCAGTGTCGTGAGCCTGAGAGGTGCGAAGAATTGCATCGATCGCATTCGGGTCGTGTAGGTCGCTGAGAATGATGACCATGCAGCGTTGCTGGCTGGTGGCTCGCATCAAGTCGAGGGCTTCGGCGAGTTGTGTCTTTTCTGCTAGATCTGGCTGACGCAAGGCGTCCATCGATTGTCGCAGTAGGCTTCGGGACAGGCTTGCGGTGGATCGAATCGATCGGGTTCCACCGGACAGCAGTCGCACCGGGCTCATTCTTCGTTGGGCGACAGTACCCAGTGCTGCGGCCAGCCACACCGCGAGATGGTATTTCGACAACGGGGTCGAACTGACGGCCATCGAACCCGAGGTATCGAGAACGATCTGAACCGGCACACGCTTGAGAGTGTCGTACTGCTTGATGTATGGCTCACCGGTGCGGGCCGAGACTTTCCAGTCCATCTGCTGGATCGGATCCCCGGCGCTATAAGGTCTGGATTGAGCATACTCGAGACCGCTGCCGACAAAGACGCTGGCATCGGCACCGTGGGCCAGGTCATCGGCAAGTTTGCGCACCACCATCTCGAACTCGTGGTGTGCGAGTGCGCCTGGTGGCGGAAGAGAGGGGTGCGTCACGTCCATGGTGGCCCCCATCAGGACAGTTGATCGAGAATTTCTGCCAGCACCTGTTCACCAGTTCGCCCACGCGCCACCGCCTCGTAGGAGAGTCGAATCCGGTGCAGAACGATGTCCTCGGAGAGGGCAAAGATATCCTCCGGTACGACATAGTCTCGACCATGGAGGTAGGCGCGTGCCCTCGATGCGGTGACCAGAGCGATTCCTGCCCGAGGAGATCCACCCAGTTCGATATCGGGGTGATTGCGAGTCCGATTGACCAGGTCGACACAGTGGCGGACAAACACTTCACTGACGTGAACCTTCAGCACCTGTTCCATCGCAGCGGTGAGATCGGCGACGGATTGAGGGGCGACCTTTTCGATGGCATCGAAGGCGGTCATCGGCATCGCACCGCCATCATCGCCACGTTTCAGTTTCAATTTAAGAGCCCTGCGCAGCACTTCGGCTTCATCCTCGGGATCGAGATATGTGAGTCGATGCCGCATCAGAAAGCGATCGAGTTGTGCTTCGGGAAGTTCGAAGGTTCCGGCCTGTTCGACCGGGTTCTGGGTGGCGATAACCAGGAACGGAGAAGGAAGCGAGAAGGTGTTGTCACCGATGGTGACCCTGCGCTCTTGCATCGCCTCCAGTAGCGCAGATTGTACTTTGGGAGAGGCACGATTGATCTCGTCGGCGAGCAGCAGATTGGCGAAGATGGGACCCTTGTGAATGCGGAACTCGCCGCTGTCCTTGTCGAGGATCTCGGAACCGACGATATCTGAAGGAAGCAGGTCGATGGTGAACTGGACTCGGCCAAACTCGAGTTCGACGGCGTGCGCCACCGATTGCACAATCAACGTTTTTGCAGTCCCAGGCACCCCTTCCAGTAGCAAGTGGCCGCCGGTCAGCAGCGAGATGAGGGTACGCTCCAGCACCAGATCGAGCCCAACCACCGTTTTTGCAACGTGGGCTCGGACCGAATCTGCAAATGCTGAAGATCGGGTGCTTTGGCTCCCTTGGATGGAAGATCCCTCGATCATGTGGCCTCCTCGAAGTGGATTATTGGGGTGGTGCTGGCCGGATTACCCATGCAGCGGACCTGACATGTATGAACGTATCCGGCTCGATTCATGTTGCGGGTCAACACGAGCGCGCATGATGCGGTGTACAGAGTTGAAGGCAAGGGAGAAATTTCCATCTGAGAGGTGGAGGAGATTCATAGGCTATTTCGGTGCGCCCTGATCGAATCGACACTGTAGAGCAGGACTGCAATGCCAATCATGATCAATGCGGGCCAGCGATCGCCGATCACTTCACCGACCAGCCACACGGCCAGAAACAGTTGGGCCGAGGGTGCGATGTATTGCAGTAGCCCGACGGTGGCGAGACGCAGCTTTCTGGCGGATCGGGAGAAGAGAACCAGTGGAACCACCGTCACGACACCACCGATCAGTAACCCCCAGGTCAAGGATGCATCGGCCAGGAAGATGGTCCGTTCCGCTGTAGTGAGCCAAATTTGGAGTGCCAGCATCGGCAATAGTAGCAGTAGCATCTCTATGCAGAGGCCCACCTCCGATTCAGCCTTGACCTGCTTTCGCACCAGCCCGTAGCCGCCGAAGGAGATGGCCAGGATCAAACTGATCCAGGGGAACGAATCGGAAGTGACGGCCAGCAGCAGGACGGCCATCCCAGCGAGTCCCACTGCAAGCCATTGCAAGGGTCGCAATCGCTCGCTGAGAAAGATCGACCCGAGAGCGACCGAGACGAGAGGGTTGATGTAATAGCCGAGGCTGGCCTCGGTGATGCGTTCATTCAAGACAGCGTAAATGAAGGTGAGCCAGTTCAAGAGGATGAGGAGCCCCGAGATGAACAGCGCAAATGTGGAGCGCCGATCTCTGAGAATCTTCAGCAATTTAGGAAATTCACCGCGCAGATAAACCACCACCAGCATCACCGGTAAGCCGCCGAGGACTCGCCAGGCGACCAGTTCAAGGGGGTCGGTACGCTTCATCCAGTGGAAGTAAAGGGTGGTGAGCAATCCCCACCATAGATATGCGCAGATCCCTTCGACGACACCGAGGGCCGCTCGGGATGAATCATGGTGGTTTTCATCGACGATCATGCTGCGTACCTTCTATCCATGCGGCGTGGAAATCCACCGAAAGGAATCGGGAGCCGTGAGGAAATGATTTTCTGTGGTCATAGCAAGACAAGGATGGGTGGATCAGCATGGATCTCATCAGTTTCAGCCTGATGGTCGGAATCGTGCAATTACTGTTGGGACTTCCGATGCTGTTGCAGCCGGATCGAGTCGATCGATGGTTCAGAGTGATCTCCGAAGATGATCTCTGGTTGCGCTCCCTGGGATACTTGTGGTTGGTTTCAGCGGTCTTGGTGTTGTTCGAGAATGCCACGGTAGGAACCGATGTGGCGGGCTTGATCCGGCTACTGGCATGGGCCACAGCCATCAAGAGTCTGATCCTGTGCTGGTGGCCGAAGCCGCTGATACGGTTACGACAGCAGATCTACGGAGTGGCAGTCCGTCGTTGGATGGGACTGGCTCCGACAGTTGTGGGGCTTCTGTGTCTCGCGGCAGCAATTCACCTGAAGGAAATGTAGACGATGCAGAGAGTGCACTGTAGCGGACTCACATCGATCGAGTTGGCCATCGTGCTCATCCGTTCAGGGTGTTTCTCACAAGTCGGGGGAACTACAATTTCGTACAGCATCTTTGACTCGGAAACTGCGGAGGGGCGTAAACTTGCAGCGGTCAACGGATCCCGGGGGGGCTAAATCTTTCGCTGGAATCGATTTGAATCGGCAGTGTTGATCGTTGAGGGCCTTGATGAAGCGGAAGTCACGATGTGGACGCCTGCGGCGGGCTTCCAGAAAGAATACCCCATGTTGTTCTCCAACCCGTCTCGTCGATGATCGAGGAACTCATCGTGAGGGTGTCTGCTGTTGGGCTTTCGGACACACTGAGGTCTGCAGTCCGACATGATTGAAGTGAAATCACTGGAGCCGGTGAACGATTCGCGACTCGTTGAGAAACTGGCTGGGAACTCGCGGATGTTGGTGTCATTTGGGGTCACATCTCGTTGACAGCAGGGCCTGCGATAGGCAACCTGTTATCTGGTCATGTTGCAAGGTCTGGGGACTGCCGAAATACCACGGATCGAATGGATGGATCCTTGAACCACCTCATCAATTTCAAACTCTTCACCTCAGGTCTCAAGATCTCGATTCTCAAAACCTCGATACTGCTCATCGTGCTGTCTGGCTGTTCCGGTAGTTTTGAAATGGGTGGAACACCATCGGAGAGCGATCGCACCGATAGCACCGATCGCAAAGTTCCGGTAGAGACTGCGGCTTGCTGGATCGATTCGGTCCAACTCACCCTATCCATCAGCACCGATCTGGAAACTCTCGATCGGGTCGACCTCACCGCTCGCGTCTCTGGAGTGGTCACTGAAGTTCCCCTCGATGAAGGGGCCAGGGTCGGCCAAGGAGAATTGGTTCTTCGCCTCGACCCGACCGATTTGGATCTTGCGGTCCGCGAAAAAAAAATCCTTCTCGCGGAGACCAAGAATCGATTAGGGAGCGCCGGCCTGGCTCTCAAAGAAGTGGCGAGCGGAGCCGCTCTAGCACGGGTGGCCCTCGATCGGGCTAGCGCCGAACGACAGCGACTAGAAAACCTGTTCGAAGGCGATGTGGGAAGGCTGGCTTCAGAAGAAACTCTCGAAGTGAGCCGATTTGCCGAACTGTCTGCTCGGATCAGCTTGGAGCAGTCAGAGCACTCTCTCGAAAAGATGGATTTGACCCTCGCCATCGAGAAGCAGGGGGTGGAGAAAGCGAACCTTGCACTGGAAAAGGCTCGTCTCGATCGATCGAGGTCAGAAATTGTCAGTCCTTTCGATGGTCGGGTTCAGATGATCGACCTGCGACCAGGCGAGCATGTCTCGGCGGGTTCAAAGGTGGCGACAGTCATGCGAAGCCAACCGCTGCTGGCATGGGTTCGGGTTCCCCAGAGCCGCCTTAGCGAGTTACGGCTTGGGCTGGAAGCGATAGTGACCACTGAAACCGCTCGTGGCCGCACTTTCAAAGGTAAGGTCACGGCCATCAGCCCAGCAGTCAATTCTGCCGAGGGCACCATCCGAGTTCGGGTTGAAGTCGATGATCCGGACCAGCTTCTTCTGCCGGGGGCATTTGCAACCTGTACTCTGATACTGGGAGTTCACGAAAATGCGCTCCTGGTCCCCAAGAACTCGAGATTGTTCGAGGGCAACCGTTCGATCGTGTTCATCGTTCGCGAGAACAAGGCGGTACGAGTGGAGATGGTTCCAGGCCTTCAATCAGAGAATCAACTCGAAGTACTCTCTTCCGTTCCGCAGATCAGTCTCGAAGACAGGGTCGTGGTTCGAGGCCAAGCCAGACTGCGAGATGGTGACCCTGTCGAGGACGTCAGTCTCGAAGAAGAGACGATCGTCGAGGAGAAGAAAGTGACTGACGAAGTGGGGGGCAGGGGCTAGGCCCCTGTATCTCACCGATGATATCGGACCCGAATCTACCTTTGACCCCTTCCAACAAGATCATCGAGAGGGCCGTGAGTCGGCCAATTGCACTGTGCATGATCACTTCGGCAATTGTTGTTTTCGGAATCGTCTCCTTGATGAGGCTGCCGATGGAGCTACTGCCCCAGGTCGATCGTCCGACGATTACCGTTCGAACCGAACTTGCGGGTGCCGCTCCGGAGGAAGTCGAGGAACGGATCGCTCGAAGGCTCGAAAAAACTCTCTCTGTTGTGAGCGGACTACGGCGAATCTCTTCCCTCTCGAGGATCGGCACCTGTGATGTGATCCTGGAGTTTACCTGGGGGCAGGATCTCGCAGAGGCGATCCAGGATATCCGTGAAAAGCTGGATCAGGCGAATCTGCCTGACCGAGCGGAGAGTCCCAGCATCCTCAGATATGACCCTCGACTCGATCCGGTGCTGTTATTTGGACTGCACGGTTCTGGTGATATGGGCCGATTACGAGTTCTTGCCGAAGAGGAAGTGGAGCGGCGGCTGGAGACCGTTCCTGGAGTCGCAGCAGTGCGAGTCAGGGGTGGACTGGAAGAGGAGATCCTGGTCGAGGTCTCGGAGGAGCGGGTCAGAAATCGTGGGCTTTCCATCGAGTTGATCTCGCGCCGTCTTGCAGAAGAGAACTTCGATCAGGCCAGCGGTTTGCTGGAAGACGGGGATGTTGACTACATTCTTCGCGTTCGTAATGAGGTGGTCGACGAGGAAGACATCCTCGGAATTCCGTTACTGCGCGAAGGGTTATCGGTTGTACGTCTCGGAGATGTCGCAGAGGTTCGCCGTTCCTTCCAAGAAGATCGAGTCATCACTCGAATCGATGGTCAGCCGGCTGTGTTTGTCGAGGTCTTGAAAGAGGGAGATGCCAACATCATCTCCGTTTCAAAAAGCGTTCGCGACCGAGTATTCGGAACTCCCGAGGAACAACAGAATTTCAAGCGATGGCAGCAACTACGTGCTGGAAAGAGTGCCCCGGAGGAGAAGAAATCTGGATTTAGTTTTGGCTCAAAGGGTGGTGGTGGCGGCGGGGTACGCCGTCCGGACTACGTGGCGTCCTGGTTGCCGCCCGCAACTCAGATCGATCTGCTCTCTGATCAGGCCGATTTCATCGAGGGGTCGATCAAAGATCTGCGGCAAACGGCACTGGTGGGAGGACTGCTGGCGATGCTGGTCCTCTACCTGTTCCTCGGTAAGCTTTCGACCACCTTGGTGGTCGCGATTGCGATCCCCTGCTCGATCGTGGTGACCTTCATACCGCTCTACATTTCTGAAACATCCCTGAACATCATGTCATTGGGCGGACTGGCCCTCGGAATCGGGCTGCTGGTCGATTCAAGCATCGTGGTACTCGAATCGATCTTCCGTAAACAGAAGGAGACCGGTGACCCGATTCGAGGAGCGGTGGAGGGAGCCTCCGAGGTGGCGGGTGCGGTGACCGCATCGACGCTGACCACGGTTGCAGTGTTCTTTCCCATCGTCTTCGTCGAGGGGCTCGCTGGACAGGTTTTTGGAGACATGGCCGTCGCGGTGGTGGGCTCATTGCTGGCGGCTTTGGTGGTCTCGCTCACCTTGGTACCGATGCTCGCTGCACGGGCTCCAGCGCTCGGGGAAGAGAATTTGATCGAGACGATCGAGAAACTTCCGCAGACTGGAGAGGGTGAGAAGAAGAGGATCAACTTCTTCTCCCTGATGGGACCGATTCTGTGGATTCACAATCGCCTGGAACTGCTGCTGCTGGGGGTGGGATCGGTATTGATCTCGGTGGCTCAATTGGTTCTCCTGATCGCGTTACGTCTCTTCTTCACGATAGCGAAACGATCTCGGAAACTCGCCGGGGGCCCCTTGATGGTTGCGCACCGGTTCATCAGTTATACGGAGACGATTTATTTGAAATCGATTCGTTCTGCACTCGATCACCGGGCGTTGATTCTGATCCTGGCGGTTGCGGCGGTGATCGTGGCCGGACTGTTGATTCCTCAACTCGGATCGGAATTAATTCCAAGAGTGGCCCGCGGCGAGATCGAGGTACAGATCTCATTACCTGTCGGGACTCCTCTCGATGTCACCGATGAACGGGTCAGGCATCTCGAGCGCAGGATTGCCACCCTGCCGGGAGTGCGTCGAGTGGTCTCCAGAATTGGCCGGGATACAGAGGATGTAGAAGCTTCCTCCGAAGGAGAACACACCGCACGGATCGAACTGGTGCTGGCTATCGATGGAACCGATGCCGCCACTGCAGAAAAGCGGCTAGTCGAGGCCATTATCCCGCTGGGTGAAGAACTTCCCGACGCACTCGTCAAGGTACAGAGACCTCACCTCTTCTCGATGCGGGCTCCTCTGGAAATCGAGGTGCGCGGCCCAGATAATGCTGAACTGGAGCGGATCGAGCGAGAGATCACCGAACGGCTGGTGACCAGCGGCCTCGTTTCTGAAGTTCAGCCGACGACGGCTCCCGGAAGTCCGGAGTACCACCTGCGACCGGACCGAGAGCGACTCGCTCGACTCGGAATCAGTAGTCGTGAAATCGCAGATGCTTTGCAAAGCAAAAATGTCGGATCGGTGGCGACTCGTTTACGAAGGCAAGAGCGGCAGATCGATGTGCGGGTTCGGTTGCGGCACGAAGATCGCTCGAGTTTCGACGATATCCTGTCGACGGGAGTGGCGGTGGGTCCGAGCGGACGTAGCCTTCCACTCGAGGAATTGCTAGAAAGCTGGACCATCGAGGAGGGACCTTCGGAGATCCTTCGAATCGGTCGCCAGCGAGCGAAGGTGATCTCGGCTCAACTGGCTGGATTTGACCTGGGTAGGGTCGCCAAGATGATCGAAACCGATCTCAACACCGAGGTGATTCTTCCTGAAGATGTAGTGGTCGAGGTGGTCGGGCAGAAGAAGGAGATGGAGAGGTCACTGGAATCGCTGATTGCCGCACTGGCACTGGCGGTGTTTCTCGTCTACGTCGTCATGGCTTCTCAATTCGAATCGCTGTTACAGCCGCTAGTGATCTTGTTGTCGATTCCTTTGTCGGTGGTCGGCGTCGTGCCGATGCTATGGCTTACGGGTACTCCCATCTCTGTGATGACATCGATCGGGATGATTGTTCTCGCCGGAATTGTCGTGAACAACGCCATCGTTCTTCTCGATCAGGTCAATCGACTGCGATCAGAGGGAATGGCGATGGATGAGGCTCTCATCGAGGGAGGGCGCAAACGGCTGAGGCCGATTCTGATGACCACATTGACCACAGTTCTGGCACTGATACCGGTCACCGGGATGCTCTCTCGTTTGCCAGGCACGGAACATTTCACGATGATTCTCGGTAGCGGAGAAGGTTCGGAGATTCGGGCTCCGCTGGCACTGACGGTGATCGGTGGACTGATGGCGAGCACTCTTCTGACCCTAGTGGTGGTGCCGGTATTTGCATCACTTGTAGACATTGGATCGCGATCATCGGAGCCGCAACAATGACAGTGCCGAGTCGCCGATCTCTGCTAGATCGCCCGGTGATGGTGTTGATGCTGTTACTGACGGTCATCGTGGTCGGTGTGATCTCACTTCTTTCCACGCCGCTTCAGTTGTTTCCACCCGGATTTGTCGACCGCTCCATCACGGTTCGAATCGGTGTTCGGGAATCGACTCCGTTGGAGGTGGCAGAGACGATCGCTGAGCCAGCCGAGGAACTGTTGCGAACCATTCCGGGTCTTTCAAGTATCCGCAGTTTTTCCAGCAGCGAAGGCTGCAGCATCAGCGTCACCATCTCCGGAAATGCATCAGTCCATGAGGTCTACGCCGATATCGCGGATCGAATGGAAAGACTGAAGCCAAGGCTTCCGAAAGGCAGCGATAAATATCAGATCTTCAGATTCGATCTCGAAACTGATGTCCCCATCGTGTCGCTAGGTGTGACCAGTAGTTTTGACGATGACATCGAACCCCTTTTGGAAAACATTGTACGCCCAAAATTCGAATCGATTGATGGTGTGGCTCGGGTGGAAATCCGAGGGCTGGTCGGCAAAGCGGTCAATATCGAACTGGATCCTGATGATGTGTGGGCGCACCGAATTGATTTGAGAAAGCTGATCACCAGGCTCAGCGGAGAGAGTGTTGAGGGATCCGCTGGAACGGTCGAGGACTCCGGAAACCGATTCGTGATCCGTCTCGGATCTCGTTTCAATGACCTAGAATCGATTCGCCAATTTCCAGTCACGGACTCCCTGAGGCTGGGTGATATCGCGGAAGTGAGTATCAAGTTCGGGATGCGGGATTTTGTTGTCCGGTTGAACGGACGCCTTTGCAATATCATTGATATCTCCAAGGAATCCGATGCCAACACGGTCGAGGTTTGCAGTGCCATCAGCGAGATTCTGGATGGCCAGATCGGCGCTGATCCGCGCCTGGCCGGGATCGAGTTCAAGGAGTTCTTTGTCCAGGGAAAGGTGATTTCCAGTTCCCTCACCAGCCTTCGTGATTCCTGTGCATGGGGAGGCTTGCTTGCCGTCTTGATTCTATGGCTCTTCATGCGTGAAATTTCTAGCACCTTGATCGTTGCCGGAGCCATTCCGCTGTCGCTTTTGATCGCAGTGGTGGTGATCTGGGCCAAGGGAGACACCTTCAATCTGCTTTCCCTGACCGGGCTTACCATCGGCATCGGCATGCTGATCGACAATGCCATCGTGGTTTCAGAGAGCATCTTCAGGTGTGCCTCGCAGACGAGTGACCCCGGGGAGGCGGTGAGAAAGGGTGTCGGAGAAGTGGCGTTGGCGGTGACTCTCGCGACGCTGACCACCGTTGCTGTGTTCATCCCTCTGGTGTTTCTCTCTGGAGATTCCAACACCCGTTTGATGCTGGGCGAGTTTGGACTTCCGGTTTGCTATTCGATCATCGCGAGTCTGCTGGTGGCTTTGCTCTTCATTCCAGTGGGGTTGAGATTTACATCTGCGACGAGAACATCGAGACCGCTTCCGGAGTGGGCCATCACTGACTGGTACTCTCGCCTTCTTTCGCAAGTTCTCGACCGGCGTTTGGCTTGTTTTTGGTTTCTTTTGCTGGTTCTGGGGACATCTTCATTGCCGCTCAAGTGGCTGGCGGTACGGCCTTCAACCTCAGGCCCCAGTCACCGTGTGGCGGTGTCGGTCGACTTCCCGGACTCTCGCTCACTGTACGACTCCGATCAGACGATGGAAAAAGTGAGGCAGTCCTACCTCGAGATTGCAGAGCAGTGGAAGGTCGCAGATGTCGCGGCTTGGTTCCGCCGTAGTGGCGGAACCCTGGCTTTCTTCTTTCCTCCGGGAGCCCAGATAGACACAGTTGGATTTACTGCGGAGTTGCGTCGTAACGATCCTGGATTGCCGGGAGTCGACATCGAATTCTCCGGTGGGCAGCAGATGAACCAAGATTCTGATCGCCTGAGGGTGGTGGTCAAGGGAGCGGAAGCGAAGCGAGTGACCGAGATCTCCGATCAACTGGAAGATCTCCTCTCGGATGTCGCGGGGATCGCAGAGGTCTCACGAGGAGGAGAAGACGCCATGGCTGCCGACCAGATCTCTGTAGAGGTGGATCGTGAGCAGGCGCAGAGATTTGGCATCTCTCCGACCGATCTCTCGAGCATCGTCGGCTGGATGCTCCGTGGTGCTTCATTACCCGAGGCGCAGATCGATGGCGAAGATTTACCCGTATGGATCTCTTACAGCGAAGAGGAGACCCCAACCCTGAGTGATCTGCCGGGGATTCCCATTTCGAATGGCACTGGCGGTTCCCTTCCGCTGGGGTCGGTGGCATCACTTTCGATGTCGAGATCTCCCCCGCTGATCCGCCGCGAGGATCGCGAAGTCAGTTTGTCGCTAGCACTGGAACTGGAAGAGGGTCCAGATCTGAGGAAGATCGAAAACAGAATCGCACCCATCCTCGAAGCGATGCAATTGCCTGAAGGATACTCCATTGCCATCGAGGGCGGCCTCAACCAGTTCGAGGCAGACCTTTCCGACATGGCTCAGGCGGGAGCGCTGGCGATCGTGCTGATCTTTGCATTGATGGGAGTGTTGTTCGAGTCGCTACTGCTTCCACTTTCAATCCTCTGTAGCATTCCGTTCCTGTTTAGTGGCGCTTACTGGACGCTGTGGTTCTCCGGCGAGTCGTTATCGACCACTGCCATCGCCGGTTTCGTGATCTTGCTGGGAATCGTTGTCAACAATGCCATCGTTCTGGTCGACGCCATCAACCGCCATCGTGATCAGGGTGCCACCAGAAAAGATGCGTTGCTGCAGGCAGGGAGAATCCGACTTCGACCCATCTTGATGACCGCCAGCACCACCATCTGTGGCCTGCTTCCATTGGTGCTGCTTCCGGCTGAGGGAATGGGGCCCAGTTATCGACCACTGGGAATCGTCATGCTCGGGGGGCTCACTTCATCGACCTTGTTCACCCTGATTGCCGTGCCACTCTTTTACACCCTCTTCGATGATCTTGGTTTGCATCTGAAAAAGGTGTGGTCCAACGCCAGGAGTCGCGCGGTTTCGAACTGACGCGGTTTCGAACGTACGCGGTTTCGAACGACAAGATCGCCGGCAAGTAGAAGCTGCATTTAATCAGAAATGGTCAGCGGAAACCGCATCAAGGATCTGTGAATAGAGGCATCGTATCGCAGCGGTCTGCAGTGGGCGGCGGCGCTGGGTGCTGCAGTCTGGACTGGGGAATCAACACTTCTTGATCGGCTCCGATATGCAGCACATCGACGGAGATGCGCAAGAGTGCTCGTCCGATCAATCGGCTTCGATGGCACGAATCGGCCTCCAGTTCACCGCACATCAGTGCCATCCGATGGCCTGCGAGGTAGCCTTCTTGTAATCGAATCAACCCTTCCTGGAAGGGGCCGGTCAACTCCATCAGGTCGTAGTCCGGTTTTCCCTCGCCATCGGTGAGGCGTTCGGTGGTGGTCCTTCCACCCAGTTGGTGTCCCATGAACAGATAGCCGATTCCGTGACACTGGAGGTGGTTTTCGATCGCTTCCCGACCAAATTCGATCCGTCTGGATCGTGGTTGGCTGCGGACGTCGATGATCCAGGAGATGTTGTGGAAGCGCAGTCGCTCGATCAATCCTGAAATGGATCGATGGCCATAACCGATGCTATAAATTTGCCCCGGTGTTGGATTTTCAGTTGAGGGCATCGAGTTTTGCTGCGCCGGTGTGTCATCATCCACGGCGAGTTCTCCGATTCGTGGTTCTGTCATTTCCAAACGAGAAGTGCGCTCCACATTACGGTACAATCGGATCAACTAGGAGGAAACAAGTGCGACCGCTAGATCGAATACGGGACGAAGATGGGATTCCGGTCAGTCCGGCCAGGGTACTGCGTGCCTATATGGAACGCAGTTTTCCGATGGCGGATCACCGCGATGGGAAGATCTTCTGGGTTCGTCCCTCCGAGCGGGCACTAATCACCTGGGACACTTACCGGATTCCTCGCTCCTTGCAGCGTGCCATCCGGAAATCAAACCTCCGTTATTCGACGGATATGGCTTTTGGAGCTGTGGTCGAAGCTTGTGCGGCTCGCCACGAGACGTGGATCTCACGAGACATCGAGGCGTTGTTTTGCCAGTTGCACACTCTGGGCCTCGCTCATTCGGTGGAAGCCTGGAATGCAGAGGGACGGCTGGTGGGTGGCATGTATGGGCTGGTGGTCAGAGGTATTTTTGCCGGAGAAAGCATGTTCCACCTCAAAACTGGGGCTGGAAAGATGTGCATCGTGGCCCTCATCGAACACCTTCAGGCACTCGGATTCAGCGCCCTCGACTGCCAGCAACAGACTCCCCACATGGAGATGTTCGGGGCTCACCTGATTCGAGATGATGTTTTTTCGATGATGGTCGCTAGCAGCACATCTCCCGGAGACTGGGACGACGCTCCATTTCCGACCCGGCTCGGAATCTGAATCGGCTCGTACGGATCCCTAGAAGGGAAGACCGTAGGAGATGGACAGATTGGTGTCGCCTTCATCGGACCAGCCGAGATCGACGCGAAAGAGGGCCTGCCGTTCGAAGGTGAAGCGAGCTCCCACTCCAATAGAAGAATGAACCGCAGCATCGAGCAGTGCACCCAGCTCCGGTGCCACCGACCCGGCATCGGCAAACAGCGCCAATCCTGCCCGCTCGATCCGTAGATCCCATGCGAGAGCAAATCCATCCTCCACCACCCATGGTCTCCACTCCACACCCGTCGCCCAAGCACAACGATCACGCCATCGCCCACGAATGGTGCCTCGAAGAGTGTGATCCCCTCCGAGAGTTGGAAGCGCCCAAAAGGGGATCTCTCCGATGCTGCTCGATAGTGAAAAATATGCAGCACATGAATCAATCGGCGGATGATCGAGATTCATGTCTCCGCCGTCGTGGAAGAGAGGGGTTACGGGGCGGATCCAGTTGGCCTTCAGCGAAGCGATGGCCCCCCCCTCGCGAGAACTGACCAGAGGAATGGTCAGGATCGAAACTCCGATGGAATGGCCCTGGTACGGCAGGTGTTGTGCGTCGCGGGTATCGTGTCGGAGTCCTGCCTGGAACCACAGCGCATCGTAACCGTCCCCTTCGGAGAAGAGCAGTGGATGCTCGTCCGCGACATCGAGTGCTCCGGTCACCCTACCGCTGGCCAACTCATCGGATTGGAGAGTGCCTGCAAGATTCCAGATCCAATCACCATCATTTTTGGGCAGCGATCGCTGGATCTCGAATTGGAGGGAATTGGTTTTCCGGGAGTAGGAAGCCTCGTCGGGAAGGGTCGTATCTGCGCCTAGGCCAAAGAAACGGGAGGTCAGGGTTTTTGAATGGTTGACCGACAAGCCGAGAAAATCGCGGTCTCCCTGAAGAACACCTCTACCCGGCTCATCTCGATGAGAAAGCCACTTCAACCAGGAGATGGAGTAATGTCGCTGGCCTTCAGATGTGTAGGTGGCCCAGATGCTGGCGAACTGACTGCGTCGCTGGTTGAGGAAATCGATATCAGTGATCCCAAGACCACCACCGGCACCCACATCGCCTTCGAAGAAAACCACCGGAGTGATGAAAGAGGAGACTAGTACTCTTTCGAAGACGTTTCCCAGCGGCATCCGTTCCTCTGGAATCCAGCGCCAGCGATCTGGATGATCAAGGTCGGCGAGAAGTTCCTGTGGTCGCAACTCGACGACTTGGTCGTCTTGACCCCCAAGAGGGATCACGGAGAGCATCGATATGAGAATCCAGGTTGCCGACATCGACCTCCGAGTCGCGATCAGGTTCCGTGAGAGAGTGACTCGGCTCCATCAAGGCGAGGATGAGCATCACACAGATCTGCAGAAGAGGTGCCTAGCTGATCCATCCTTCTCAATGTGGCCACCAGTGCGTGAACGGCTGCAATGACATCTCCGGTGTGTGCGCTCTCTGAGATGGTGTGCATGTTGCGAATCGGGAAGCCGATGCTGGTTGCTGCGGCATCGACACTGGCCAGAACACCAGCCATGGCGTCGGTCCCCGTATCTCTACCGCAGACATCGACCTGGTAGGGGATCTCTTGGGCCTGGCAAGCATCCTGGATGATGGCATTGAGTCCTGCAGTAACAATGGCACCCACCGCAAGGGTCATTCCCTGACCCATCTTGAGGGGAGCGTAGCGACGATCCCCGATGCCTGGAGCGGCTTCGTAGTCGTGATTGACATCGACTCCGATGATGACGTCGGGCTTCATCACACCTGCCATGACGCGACTGCCGAAGCGTCCAATCTCTTCGTAGGCGGCGAAGGCACCCAGGTAGCGGACATTCTTCAACGAATCTCCTGCTGCGAGGATTCGCGCTGCTTCCTCGACCACGAAGCAGCCGAGACCATTGTCGAGGTAGGCGCCGACGAAACTGTTCGGTCCGAATCCCGGTCGAATCGGTCGATCGAGGAGCAGTGGGTCACCGGCGCGGATTCCCAGCGATTCAACCTGCTTCTTTCGTTCATCACCGCTGAGTTGCAGCTCCAGATAGATCTGCGTCGCTTTGATTCCCTTGGACCCATCGCGCATTGCGGGTTCGGCGAAGTGGATGGCGCCGAGTGCTTCCACTGTTCCACCGGAGATGCTTCGGTACTCGCCGGGTTTTTCCGGATTTTCCGAGAACAAGGTGACTTCGTGTCCAATCAAGGTGGTGGGAAGAAATGAATCGCTGTTGATCCAGATCTTTCCGTCGTCACTGATGCTGCGAACCTGCATGCGAATCTTGTCGGCATGCCCGATGGCCATCACTGTCAGAGTGCCTTCGGGAGCATCGGGCATCGTGTCGAGGACAATTCCAGCATTGCCTCTGAAACGGTGAATCTTCCAGCCTTCCGGGATGAACTCTTCCAACATCGGGGCCAGCACTCCCTCGGTCATGGCGGCTTCGAGGCCGATGGGGCTCGGTGCCGAGAGGATCTCTTTCATCCTGCCGAACTGGTCTTTGGGCATCGATTGATTCCAGGGGTGATTACTGTCTGCCATGGGGTCCTCCAACAAGTTAGCCTCGCATCGGGCGATATTGACACCAGAGGGTACCGCTTCAGGCCGGTGCTGAAAAGGAAACCAGCGAGGAGAGAGCCGTTCACCCAGATGGGAGTTGACGGTATGATGAATGGGTCCATGAACCGATCTCGAGGCACGAATTCTATGCAGTTGTGGGATTAACGCGATTTTGGTGGGCGAGAGGACTGCTGGCATGAAAAGCTCGTTACTGACCCTGATGGTGCTGATCTTGTCTTCACTGGCAGGGGCAACACCGGTCGATGCCCAGCAATTTCTGGAATCGAGCAGTGGCCGACTTCCGGTATTCAACGAGTACTCCAGCCAGGTGGCCATCGCAGATGTGGATGGAGATGGAGATCTCGACCTTAGCTTTGCCAATGGCTCCGGATTTTCTTCCGCAGGTCAGGCCCAGCAAGTCCGCCTCTATATCAACGATGGAAACGCTACTTTTTCAGACGAATCGGTCAACCGACTCGGCATCCTGTTGGGGTATGGCCGCGATGTGGAATTCGGAGATGTCGATGGAGATGGTGATCTGGACATGGCTGTGGCCAATGATTTCCTTTCGCCGCAAAAACTGCTGATCAATAACGGTAATGGATTCTTCACCGATGAATCTGCAGCACGAATCCCTCAGTTCAACATGTCCAGCTCTCACTGCTGCTTCGGAGATGTCGACGACGATGGCGATCTGGACCTGTGGTACACACGAGGGGGTTCGTCTCGTTTTGGATCGGGGCAGGCCCAGTTGTGGATCAACGATGGCAATGGATTTTTTTCCAATGGAACCGCACAGAGACTACCTCAACAAAATGTATCGGCGCCGATGGATTCGATCTTCGGTGACCTGGATGGTGATCTCGACCTCGACATGATCGAGGGTCATCGAGATGGCAACTCCAAGTTGTATATCAATCAGGGCGGTAGTTTCGTCGATGCCACTTCAGGCAACTTGCCTAGCGATTCAAACACGTATTCGTATGACCTGGGAGATCTCGATGGAGATGGAGATCTCGATGTGATCGGGGCCAATTCAGGGATCGGATCGCGGGAGGCTGTTTTCCAGAATGACGGGAGCGGTTCCTTCACCAACATCACGAGCACGGTGCTGCCAAACTCCTCGAATCCGAACATCGATGATAACGACAGCAAGTTTCTCGATTACGACGACGATGGCGATCTCGATGTGGTGATCTGTGCCATCGGAGGCCCAGAAAGAATGCTCAGCAACAACGGCAGCGGCTTCCTGACACTGGTGAGCGGTACGATTTCTTCGGTGGGCGATAGTTCTCTCGATGTGGAAGTGGCAGATCTAGATGCCGACGGCGATCTGGACATGGTCACCGCCCAGGGGGAGAGCGGTTCATTCAGAAACCGACTCTATCTTAATCAGGGACCATCGACGGACACGCACCCTCCGACCGTCCCCAACTGGGAGCAGGTCGGAGATGTTCTGGTGGGAGCCGGCCCGATTCGGATCCGAGCGGTGGTGAGAGATGACATGACATCGGATCACGGGGCCTTTTTTCAGTCGGTCCTCATCGAGTGGTCTACCGGAGCGCAGTTTGCGCCGGTCCAGATGTCGTGGATGGGACACGATTTATACCGAGGACTCATCCCGGACCCGGGGTTTTCCACAATTGTGACCTATCGAATTTGCGCAACCGATTTCACAGGGAACTCGATGACCACCTCTGAGCGTTCCTATGTTGTCGGCACTCCGCAAGCGAGTTTTAGACGCGGTGATGTCAACGACGATGGAGACAGAAACGTGGCAGATGCGGTGAGGGCCCTCTCCTACTTGTTCGGGGGAGGCATCGCACCTGTGTGTCTTGATTCCGTCGATTGTAACGACGACGGCGCGAACGATATCTCGGATGTGGTCACACTGCTCGACTATCTGTTTCAGTCGGGGAGTGCACCGCCAGACCCCTTCGATTGTGGCTCGGACCCGACCGACGATCCTCTCTCCTGTGAAATGACGCAGGAGAACTGTTAATAGGAGAATCCATGACAAGACACCTCGGTGCCAGAGAGATTCGTGCGGTCCGGGAAACATGGAGTCGAACGTGGTTGAGAATCGTCACCGACCGTCATCAGTCGTGGGCCGTGATGCCCACCAGCGAGGGAATTGTCCAGGGCGAGTTCCCGGTGGCCGATCCGGTCTACATCATCACCGCCTGGAATCCACAATGCGAACCTCATACCGAGCAGGATAATCTGCGACTTAGTGAAGATCTGGCGGATTGGATCGATGCCAGAAACCTTCCCCTGTGGGAAGGTACCGGCTTCGCGAGCGATGGCGGTTGGCATGAAGAGGGATTTGCTCTGGTCGGATTGTCACGCAAGGAAGCGATGGGACTGGGGGCTCTCTGGGGGCAGACGGCCATTTGGGAATGGAATCCGGAGGCGCTGTTGACTCTGGATTGCGACGGCTCCAATGAGACCCGCTACGGCTGGGTTCGAGCGCCGCTTCCGTGCCGCCCTCCCTTCTTGCC
>JAPKAM010000152.1 GCA_028825265.1 Planctomycetota bacterium | reverse complement strand
CATCGCCGTCGAAATCGATGATGTAGGGCGCAGCATGGCCAATCGTCACATCGATCGGCTTTCCGTTCGCTTCCAGCCGCACCGGAGGGGCAAAGGCGATTTTGATCTCGGGACGCACCATCGAAAGATCCGCCATCGAAGGGGCCGCCGTGAGGGTGAGCAAGAAGAGGGATGGTAGCAGTGCAGAAATCATGATCGAGGTCCAATCCACGTGTTGGAATCAGTATATGGTACGCCCGCCAGGACTCGAACCTGGAACCTTCGGATTAGAAATCCGATGCTCTATCCGGTTGAGCTACGGGCGCCCCGGAAGCGTTAGATTGCCACAGACACCGTAGAAGTGCAAAGCGACCCGTCAACTTCCGCCGCCGCAGGCAACCGCTTGGGGGTTCTGCTCGAGTTCGGTTCCCTTGCTTGATCGATCATCCGTGCAAACGAGGGCTCCTGCAGAACTGCATTGCTTGAGCAAGACCACCGAAGCGATGGAATCCCCGCCCGGTCCGCCGTCGCCAACGCCCTTCGATTTCCGTCACCCTCCGTCTCGATCGATTCCTTTGTCGAACCCGATTCGGAGCGGCTCAAGAGGAATTGAGTGGGCCTGAGCGCGGTCGATGAGTGGCTCGGGAAAGTCGTCACGGGCTCGAGGAAGGGTTGAAACTGTCATCCCAGTTCCTTTCGCTGCGATTTCAGACGAAAGATCACCATCAGAAAAGCCTAAAGAAATCCCAGGTTCCCCGACATTTTCTGCTGGAGTGGCTATACTGAGCAGAGGAATAAGAGGGTTTCCCCCCTCGGCGATCAACAGGATCCTTGCCCACAGAACTGCAAGAATTTCGCCATACCACATTTTGTTACCTTCCTCTGTTGTGAGGGTGATCCCCAGTTGTCGGCTCCCCAAGGAGTCCGATTCAAAGGAGATCTCCCGTGTCTCAAGAATCTTCCACACCCATCACCAGTTTCGCCCAGTTCAATCTGACGGCCCCGCTCGCCAAGGCGATCGAGATGGCGCAATACAGCACACCCCGACCGATCCAGGCCACCGCCATTCCACCCGCTCTTGAGGGCCGAGACGTGCTCGGCCTCGCAATGACGGGAACTGGAAAAACTGCCGCATTCGCGATCCCCTGCATCGAGCACCTGCTGCTCAGAAACAAGCCTGGACCCCGAGTGCTGGTGGTCGGTCCGACTCGTGAGTTGGTCACCCAGATCGAGGAAGAGTTCCGCAAACTGGCCCGGGGAACCCGCATCCGCACCATGACCATCTACGGTGGAGTCTCGGAGAAGCCTCAGATCAAGAAGTTGGATCGGCGTCCCGATGTCATCTGTGCCTGCCCAGGTCGGTTGCTCGATCTACTCGGCCAAGGATACGTCGATCTGTCACGGGTCGACACGTTGATCCTGGATGAGGCGGATCACATGTTTGACATGGGTTTTCTTCCCGATATCAAACGCATCCTGGAACATCTCCAGAAACGCCGACAAAACCTGCTCTTTGCTGCAACGATGCCGCGTGAGATTCGCGGACTCGCCGAACAAATGCTGGTCGATCCCTTCGTCGTCGAAATCGACCACTCGGCACCGGCCAGCACCATCGAGCATGCGCTTTATCCGGTGCGGGAGAGTCGCAAGACCGAGATGTTGAAGGAACTCTTGCAACAAGACGGTTTCGAATCCGCGATCGTATTCACCCGTACCAAGCGCAGAGCTCGCCAACTCGCAGAGAAGTTGGAAAGCGAGGGTCATCGAGCCGTCGCCCTTCAGGGCAACATGTCCCAGGGCCAGCGTGATCGGGCGATGAAAGGATTCAGGCAGAACACCTTCGATATCCTGGTCGCCACAGACATCGCCGCTCGAGGGATCGATGTCGAACGAGTCTCTCATGTCATCAATCTGGATATTCCAAACACCCCGGAAGCTTACACTCACCGGATTGGAAGAACTGGAAGATCTGAGAGAGAAGGAAAAGCGTTTACCTTCATCACCGAGTCGGATGGTCAAATGATCCGGGCCATCGAGAGGTCGATCGGCTCATCCATCGAGATCAAGACGATTCCTGGTTTTGAGGAAGCGCTGATCCCAAGTCGCACCGGCCGCAAGAACTCGTCGGAGAGCCGCAATCGCTCCGCCCACTCCTCCTCGAGGTCCACTTCCGGGGCAGGGCAGGGTCGGAAACCGCGGAGAAGACGCCCGTCCGACAGTTCCGGATCCAATTCACCGCGTCATCGCAGCGCGACCGGTGAAACTTCACGCAGCGGCGGGAAGCGCAGTACACACGAACGAAGTACACAGGATCGCAGTGGACAGCCGCGCAGTACACAGCAGCGCAGTGGACAGGATCGCAAAACTGGTGCCAGCACGGGTGAAGCGAAGAGCCGTGGATCCAGTAGCCAGAACTCCGGATCGCAACAACGGGCTCACTCTACCGCGCGCCGCAAGGGCAACAACAACTCTCAGAACCGATAGCGCTGGCCGCTAATCGCCTTTGTTCCGAACAATCCTGTTGTTTCTGTAGAGTGGTGAAGTTAGGGGCAGGAAGCTCCATAGAAGCCACATTCCAGGGCATCGATGGTCGGGTCTTCCCCGCAATCGGGGTAGGGCTGAGGCGGGAAAGACCCACCTCCGAACAGAGTGCCGAGAACAAAGATGGCATCTGCGATATCGATATTGGAATCATCATTACTGTCGCAAGCATCCTGGCAAGTCACATCCGAAGGAATTCCAAACAGGTAGTTCAGTACGATGACGGCATCTGCGATGTTGAACAGCCCACTGCCGTTGCAGTCGCCTCTTCGAAACTGGTTGTCTTCGCAAAGGTCCAGTACCCCGTTCTGATTCTGATCCCCGCCAGCAGCCATATCACAGGAATCGGGCACTCCATTGAAATCGCAATCCTCCACCTGGGCAGTGGCGATGGCGCAAGTGTCGGGGATCAAGTCGAGATCACAATCCAGAGCAAGGCCCTGAGCGATCTCACAAGAATCGATCATACCGTCCTGATCGCAATCGATGGCCGCTCCCGAAGCCAACTCACAAGAATCCAAAACTCCGCTGCCATCACAATCGGTAGCGGTCCCTTGACCCACATCACAAGAATCAGGGATTCCATTGACGTTACAGTCCGGCACGGCTCCTGAAGCCATCTCGCATTCGTCCGGGATCCCGCTGCCATTGCAATCGGCAGCGGTCCCATGGCTCACATCACAGAAATCAGGGATTCCGTTGACGTTGCAGTCCTGTTCAGCACCCGTTGCGATCTCACAGGAGTCGATAAAACCGTCGGCATCACAATCAGCAGCGACCCCCTGGGCCAGGGCACATGAATCCGGCAGACCATCGACATCGCAATCCAGCTCGATACCCGCCGCGAGTTCACAACTGTCGAGAACGCCATCCCCGTCACAATCGGAAACCAGCCCCTGAGTCAATGCGCAGGAATCGGGAATGCCATCGACATCGCAATCCTGATCGCTTCCGGATGCCAACTCGCAACTATCGAGAATTCCATCGGCATCACAATCGTCCGCAAGTCCCTGGACGATCTCACAGGAATCTGGAATTCCATTTCCGTTACAATCGACGTCGGTTCCCGTGGCCAATTCGCAAGAATCGAGAACGCCATCGAGATCACAATCGAGAAATGATTGGCAAGAATCTGGGACGCCATCTGAATTGCAATCGACTTCGCATACGTCCGGAATTCCATCCTGATTGCAATCCGCTTGACCCGGCGAGTAACCGCATTCATCGGGCGTTCCATCCTGATCGCAATCCTCACTGGTTCCGTTTGCAAGATCAGTTTCGTCTGGAATTCCGTTGAGATTACAATCACTGAGGATGGAGACCACTCCATTTTCCCAGGTCGGAGTAAACTCAACCCCCTCCATCACGACCAGCATCGCGACTGGAGGATTGTGCAGAGAGACTGAAAACTGAAGAGGAGTATCCCCTGCGACTGCGGTCGGAAGCACCTGATAGGTGCAGATCAATATTTCCTGATCCAAGCCTGCCAACAGATCCACGATCGGGGGGCTCAGGTCAAACAGACATCCCACGACGAATCCCGTTCCGCTGAGCAGGTCGGATTCGAGCATCAAGAAATCTGGGCTCACTCCCCCAAGATTCGCTCCCTCGAGGTAGAACCCACGCTGAAGACTACTGATGGAGAGCAGGGAAGGATCATGGCTCACTCCCAGGGAGAAAGCTTCGCAGTCACTTGTGTGATCGATAGCGATTCGACAAACCACCGGTAACCCTGGAATCCCGCTAGCCCCCACCAACCGAAAATTGGCTTCTTGTGCGGGCAAAACCGAACACAAAAGTAGTAGGTACATTGAAAGCCAAAGTGGTCGCATCCGTCCCCTTAACAAAAGCAGCCAGCCGGAGATGTAGAATTCCGTAAACGCCATCATATTCAGTCCATAAAATAGTGCGACAGGGGACTTCATCTGAATGCAGTTTTGACATGAATGGGAGTGGGATACTGGCCTGACAACGGATCGGCTGCTGGATCCATCACTCTGGCCTGTCCCATCGAGAACCAGCAGAGAACCATGTCATTTTTCGATCCT
>JAPKAM010000151.1 GCA_028825265.1 Planctomycetota bacterium | reverse complement strand
AGCGGGTACCAGTTTAGCGGGTACCAGTTTAGCGGGTACCAGTGGCGGGGCGATGATGCTGACCTAGTCAGTCACGATCGCTCCACCACTGGGCTTTTGCGCCTCTTTTGAAATCAGGAGCAGCCGGTAGTGGCTCCACAGGAATCACATCTGAGGCAGGTGCCATTTCGCACCATCGCTAGGATTCCACATTCATGACATGGATCTCCGGTGTATCCCTTCGCACGAGACACTTCACGGTTGGACAGCATCGCAGTCGAGGATGCCACGGGCTCGATAGGACTAGAGTGGGCTCCCTGCGCGGTCGAACGCTGCTCGGTCGAACGCTGCTCGGTAGAACTGTTGGATCGGATCGAACTGGATCCAGTGGTTGAAACGGTGACCTCTTCCTCATCGGTGTACTCGGGAGGAGTGGAGGTTCCGATGGCGCTGATTCGGAGATCCTCTTCCTGAACCTGTGCTAGATCATTTCGGCCCAGGTAGTTGATGGCCAGATCTCGGAAGATGTAATCGAGAACACTGGTCGCCATCTTGATCTTGCGATTGCCGGCAACGATCCCGTTCGGCTCGAATCGGGTGAAGGTGAACGCCTCGACAAACTCTTCCAGCGGAACTCCATGCTGGAGTCCGAGTGAGAGGCAGATGGCAAAGTTGTTCATCAGGCTGCGGAAGGCCGCCCCTTCCTTGTGCATATCGAGGAAGATCTCACCGAGAGTGCCGTCGTCGTACTCCCCGGTGCGAAGGTAGACCTTGTGACCGCCGACGATCGCTTTCTGGGTGTATCCGCTGCGGCGATCGGGAAGTCTGCGCCTGCGAGCGAGGTATCGATACACGACCTTTTCGACACCCGCGGGCATCGAACTCGGAACATCGGGGATTTCTTGCTCCTCCAACTCTTCTCCCCAGGAGGAGAGTGGCTGAGACAGTTTGCTCCCATCTCGATAGAGAGCGACCGCTTTCAGCATCGATTTCCAGCCGAGCTTGTAGGAATCGCTGACCTCCTCGATGGTGGCCTCGATCGGCATGTTGATGGTCTTGGAGATGGCTCCAGAAATGAAAGGCTGTGCCGCAGCCATCATCAAGATGTGAGCGTTGGAGCGGATGAAGCGCTTGCCGAGGCGACCGCAACGGTTGGCACAATCAAAGATGGGAAGGTGCTGATCCTTGAGGTGAGGCGAACCTTCGATGGTCATCGTTCCACAGACGTACTGGTTGGCGCTGTGGATCTGGGTCGTGCTGAATCCGATCGCCTGGAGCGGATTGACGCTCCACATATCCAGTTCTTTTCCGGTCAGTCCGAGAGTCTTTTGTGCGTATCCTTCACCGAGCAAGTAGTCATTGAAGGCGTATTGCAGATCGAAAGCGCTGCCGAGGGAAGTTTCAATCTTGGCGATGGAAGCCTCGTCGAACCCGACCTTACGCAAGGAGTCATGGTCGATTTCTGGGGCACCTCTCAGGGTGCCATGACCGACGGCGAAGTGAACGATGTCTTCGATCTGTGAATCGGAATACCCCAGGTTCTTGAGGGCCGGGGGCATGCTTTGATTGATGATCTTGAAGTAACCGCCACCTGCGAGTTTCTTGAACTTCACCAGTGCGAAGTCCGGTTCGATTCCAGTGGTGTCACAATCCATCACCAGGCCGATGGTTCCGGTCGGGGCGATCACCGTCGACTGGGCGTTTCGGTAGCCGTACTTCTGTCCCGACTCGAGGGCACGGTCCCAGCACTCGCGAGCGGCCTCGATCAAATCGCTGGGACAATTTTCGTCATCGAGTGGCACCGGGTACACCGATAGGCCTTCGTAGTCGGTCTGCGGTGAATTGTAGGCGGCGTTCCGGTGATTGCGCAGTACCCGCAGCATTCCCTCCCGATTCCGGTCGAAGGCGGGGAACGGGCCCAACTCCCGGGCCATTTCGGCGCTGGTGGCATAGGACTCGCCGGTGAGGATTGCCGTGATGGCGCCGCAGATGCTGCGCCCGACATCGCTGTCGTAGGCGATCCCCATCCGCATAAGAATGGTGCCGAGGTTGGCATATCCCAGACCCAGGGTGCGGTACTCGTAGGACCTACGAGCGATCTCCTTGCTGGGGAAGGACGCCATCAATACGCTGATTTCGAGCACCATGGTCCAGATGCGGGTGGCATGGCGGAACGATTCGATGTCGAAGTCGCCGTTCTGGTCGAGGAATTTTACGAGATTCAATGAAGCGAGGTTGCAGGCGGTATCGTCGAGGAACATGTACTCAGAACAGGGATTGGAAGCATTGATACGGCCGTCTTGAGGGCAGGTGTGCCACTCGTTGATGGTCGTGTCGAATTGAACTCCAGGATCTGCGCAGGACCACGCCGACTGTGTGATGTCGTCCCACAACTGCTTGGCGGGGAGACTCTTGAAGACCTCTCCATCGGTGCGCTGGATCAGGTCCCAGTCGGCATCGTTTTCGAGGGCTTCGAAGAAGGCATTGGGGACACGGACGCTATTGTTGGAGTTCTGTCCGCTGACGGTCTGGTAAGCCTTGCTCTCCCAGCCAGTATCGTACTCCTCGAATTCGATGGAGACGATGCCTTGGGTCGCCAGTTGCAGGACCCGCTGAATCGATGGCTCCGGAACTGCATGCTGCCGGGCGTCGCGAAGCGCAGCGGCGAGTTTGTTGTTGGTTTTCGGATCGACATCCGTGATCCGGGAATCGCCGTCACCTTGATGGCAACTGGCCAGCAGCTGCTGCAGTTTTTTTGCACAGATGATGGAACCTGCGACCAGTGCCGCGACCTTTTGCTCCTCGCGCATCTTCCAGGTCACGAATTCTTCGATATCCGGGTGATCGAGGTCGAGGCAAACCATCTTGGCGGCACGTCGGGTCGTCCCTCCCGACTTGATGGCACCCGCTGCGGCATCGCCGATCTTGAGGAACGACATCAATCCAGAAGATTTACCGCCGCCGGATAGTGCTTCGCCTTCACCACGAAGGGCAGAGAAGTTGGATCCGGTTCCGGAACCGTACTTGAAGAGGCGTGCTTCACGGGTCCAGAGATCCATGATGCCGCCCTCTCCGACCAGGTCGTCCTTGACGCTCTGGATAAAGCAGGCATGTGGTTGCGGTCGCTGATAGGCGCTGGTGGCTGCGGTGACTTCACCGCTGCTTGGGTCGACGAACTGATGACCTTGCGCCGGTCCATCGATGCCGTAGGCCCAGTGCAATCCTGTGTTGAACCACTGCGGAGAGTTGGGTGCACACATCTGTGCCGCGAGCATGTAGCACAGTTCGTCATGGAAGGAGCGCGCGTCCTCAGAGGAATCGAAGTAACCATTCTCGTGTCCCCAGTGAGTCCAACAGCCGGCCAATCTTCCGAAGGTCTGTCGGCAGTCGTCTTCACCTCCGAGGATCGGCTCGCCCGCATCGTCGAGTTTCGGCTCTCCCTGGTCATCGACCTGAGGAACTCCCGCTTTACGGAAATATTTTTGTGCGAGTACATCGGTGGCGACTTGCGACCAATCTTCAGGAACCGAGATGTTGTCCTGATGAAAGACAACGGTTCCGTCAGGATTTCGAATCTCGGATTCACGTTTGCTGATCCGGAAACTGGCGTATGGACTTTCTTCACTGGTGGTGTAGCGACGGTCAATTTTCAACGATGTTCCTCTTTCCCCATGTTCCTCGACGCGATCGTTCCGCGACTATGATGTTCCTCGACTCGAACTTTCCTCAAACCGAACTTTCTGACCCGACCGGAAGCCTCATCTGTTCAACGAACAGCCCAGCCTGGGCGTTCCCGAACGACTCAGCCCCTTTCACCCGCACATTCATGTCCGATTCTGCCGTGGCAGCCTCGGCTCCAACGATCGCGGAATTGAAGAAGGACTCGATTCGCAGAAAACAGGGCCAGAAAAACGGATCGAGGGGGGATTTCATCTTCCGAGTCTCATCTTTCGATGAGGAGAGCCAGATCCTGACCCCACGACTTCGTTTCTGGGCTGCCGAGGGGCCATCCAGAAGCGAGGCAGCAGTGCCCGAACCCGTGACTCCAGAACCAGAAATTTCGCGGGTTTTCTTTCTCCATTGGCCGTGCAATGAAGTGGCTCTGCAATGCAGAGCTCAACCCTCGCCCGATTCAGTGCTGTCTGTCCTCGTTAACGGAGGATCAGTCGAGCACCTCAATCGGGTCATGTCCTTCTCGGTTCAAAGATGTCAGCGTTTGACTGACATCCGGAAGATCAAATCCACTCTCGTCGACCATCGGCATTGACGAGGGGACCACCCCTCCAACAAGCCCATGGTCTCGCTCCGAAATTCTGCCGAACGAATCTTAGTCCGACAACTCCTCATGTCTTCCAGCCACCGATCGTGAAATCGCTGGCGCTTCCGACACGTCCTCAGTACCGCAACTTCCCCTTGATTCAGGGTTCATGCAGTGTTGTTCATTCCCAATTCTCTTCGAAATCGTCCTTCGGTGACCCGCAGGCGAGATTCGTCAAGAATTCCCATTCTGACCATCGACGATCATCGACGATGGTGTCCCTCGAAGAAACCGATTCGTGGACGCTGCAGGAGAACCACTTTGACCTGCACTGCTGTCCGGTAATGCACGC
>JAPKAM010000053.1 GCA_028825265.1 Planctomycetota bacterium | reverse complement strand
GTGACTCCGGCGAGTACTACGAGGTGATTGCTCGTCGCTATCGTCCTCGACGATTCGAGGAAGTGGTGGGACAGGAGGCGGTGGCGGAAGCCTTGCGTCAGGCGATCCTTCAAAAGCGTCTCGCACATGCCTATCTGTTTTGCGGGCCAAGGGGGGTCGGGAAGACCTCGATGGCGCGAATATTTGCGAGAACGCTGCAGTGCCCTAGCAGTGAAGATGCGGTGCCTTGCGATGAATGTGCCACCTGCCAGCAGATTTTCCGCGGCGAGGATTCGGATGTCACCGAACTGGACGGTGCTTCCCACCGAGGAATCGATGATATCCGCAGTTTGATCGAGCATGTGCAATACGCCCCGACCCAGGGGCCCTACCGGATCTTCATCATCGATGAAGTCCACATGCTGACACGGGAAGCCTTCAACGCACTGCTCAAGACGCTGGAAGAGCCGCCCCCTCATGTGAAGTTCATCTTTGCCACGACCGAACCGGAGCGGATCATTCCAACGGTGCTTTCGCGCTGCCAGCGTTGTGATTTTTCATCGATTTCACGAGACGATATTGTTCTCAGGCTCGATCAGATTTGCCAGCAAGAGGGGGTTCAGCCCCGCGATGGATTGCTCGCCAACATCGCATCTCTGGCCGCCGGTGGGATGCGAGATGCTCAGTCGTTGCTCGACCAAGTGCTGTCCTTTGCCGGCGAACAGCCTGGACCAGAGGATCTGGATCGAATCACCGGTAGGGTTTCTCCGGAACAACTGTCCAGTTTGCTGGCTGCCATCGATGGCGGAGATCTGGCGCTAGTAGTGGAACGCCTGACTCCAATTTTCGAGGGAGGAACCGAGGCTTCCGTTTTGACCGAGCAACTGGCGGAAGAACTGCGATCACGACTACACCTCGGCGTCGCCGCGGGATGGTCTGAGAGTGCTTTGGAAGCGAACCTTCTGGGGCAGGAGATTCTCCAGGAGACCCGGCAGAAATTAAGACGCCAGGATCGAGGAGATCTACTGCTCGAAATTGCACTGATGAGGATGGGCACCTTGCGATCGTTGGTGCCCATTTCGGCATGGACACAGCAAGATCTTGCGGCCACCACGCAGCCGACGTCGACGTCGACGGTAGATTCTGGGTTGGCCCCCGCCTCTCGACCCGTATCCACCTCACGACAGGACTCCGAAACGGATGCGGGATCGAAGTCCGAGTCGTCGAAGGGTGGGGCCAAGGCTGCCAGGGAAGCACTTCGCAAACCCGGGCCCGTAAGCGAAGAAGTGCCGTCCGTGGTGGAGTCCGCGGGATCGGCATCGAACTTCAGTTCCGATCGATCCCCCGAGGATCAACTTCTTGAGCGGCTCAAGAAGATTGATCGGATGTTGCCAAGAAAGATGAAAATCGATGGTCAATTGGTTCAAATCGATGACCAGTGGCAACTTCGAGCCTCATCCAGTTTGTTCCAAAAACTGGAATCTGAAGAGATCCAGCAGGCGATCCGGGAGTGGGAAAAAAGTAATGGCCCGCTGCAGATTCGGCTGGAACAACAGCCCAGTGGTCACTCCGAAGCCGATGCCGGGTCAGCGGCAGGAGCCGAGAGACCCACAATCATCGGCCAGGCGGAGGAGATATTTTCGAGCGAAGCCAGAAATCGTGGTCCGATCCAAGATGAAGATCGGATCCAGGGTTAAAGAATTGAAGGAGACTGAGGATGTCAACCGGTGATCTCGGAGGCCTGTTTCAACAGGCGCAGAAGATGCAAAAGGAACTGAAGGCAGTCCAGGAAGATCTCAAGCAGCGTACGGTGCTGGGGGAATCGGGTAGTGGCCTGGTGAAGGTCTACGCCAATGGCCAGCAGGAGGTACTAAAGATCGAAATCGACCCGAAGGTGGTGGACCCGGATGATGTCGAGATGCTCGAGGACCTGCTGCTGGTTGCGGTCGGTCAAGCTCTCGAAAAGGCTAAAGAACTGTCGGATCAGGAAACCTCCCGTGTCACGGGAGGTATGTCCTTTCCAGGGATGCCATAGGAGGACCGTTGGTGGCTGAAGGTCTTCTCGGCGAGTTGATTGATGCATTTTCTGATCTTCCAGGAATTGGACGAAAGAGTGCAGAACGACTCGCATATCATGTGTTGAAAATTCCTCGATCGGAGGCGATGCGCATCTCCGATGCCATTCGAAGAGTCAAAGATGACCTTCGACGCTGCGCAGAGTGCCAGGATATCAGTGAGGAAGAAATCTGTGTCATCTGCTCCGACGACGCCAGGGATCGGAGTTCCATCTGCGTGGTGGAGCAGCCCAAAGATCTACGAGCGATCGAAGAGAGCGGTTCCTACCTGGGCCTCTATCATGTGCTCGGAGCTTCATTTTCTCCGTTAGAAGAACGGGGTCCAGAACAGATCACTTTGCATAAGTTGATCGAACGAAGCGAGTCCGATGATGTGGTGGAGATCATCCTTGCCACCAATCCCGATTTCGAGGGGGATGGAACCGCACTGCTGGTCACCGAAGCACTTTCGACTACGGGAGTCTCGATCACACGCTTGGCGAGAGGATTACCCGCTGGAGGTCAAATCGAGTACATGAATCGCAGTATTCTGCGTGATGCTGTCCAGGGCAGAAGTCGCTTCGAGAGTGTGACAGGGGAAGAGTGAAGAGGTGTAACCAGATGGCGGAAGTCTTTCGAGCGGATTCGAGTCTGCTGCGCCTGATTGCAGTGCTTTTCATCTCGCACCTGATGTGTGGAGTCGTAGATGGAAAAGATATCGAATCAAAGGACTCGCAGATCTTGTTCCAGCACGTGGTATCCACCGCTGGTGTTCCCGCTGGCGTCACATTAGGATCTAATGGAAGCGGAATGGACTGGGAGCCGCTACTGATCAGTGTGACCAACAAGTCACTGACCGAAGATGCGATCTATCGAATTGACTGTAAGCGTGAGACGTACAATTACAGGTTCATTCCGCACAACTGTTCGGTCGTCCTGGAAGTTCCTGCCAACTCATCCAGGAAAACTTTGGTCGGAATCCCGAATTCCTATTCAAACAAGTATGGTGCCTGGCGCCTGTCGTGCTCGGCAACTCGCAATGGTGTGCCCGTCGACTCCATTTCGTCGGGAGGACAAACATCCAGAAGGGCTTACAGCCTCTCGCTGAATAATCCTGCAACTGCCAATGGCGAGTATCGATTTCTCGAGGTCAGCCAGAATGCTAAAAATCAATTCAATTGGGACATCCTGAAGAGTGGTCTCCAGGATGTTAACAGGATTTGGCTTTCTCCCGATCAGTTGCCGCAGTCGAGGGAAGTATTGATCAGTTTTGACGCTGTACTGCTCTCCAGTGTGGACCCTGAAGATGTCTCTGCCGGACAACGAACGGCCATCCGGGCAGCGGTCAAATCGGGGCTCACCGTCGTCTTGAAGCCCGATGACAAGGGGCGTGGTCTGCGCTGGATCCCTGGACTGAAGGTCGAACCACAGCTGCTCCATCACCCCCAGACGGGAATGGAAGCGATCAAATTTCCGGTTCAGGGGATCGGCGAAAGAGTGGGCACTCATTGCGTCCAGGTGGATGACGGAGTGGGACGCTGGATTGTTCTCGAGAAGCCCACCGATTGGTACGACGGCGAAAAACTCGCGACTCAGAAGTCTCCCTTGCATTTGAGTTTCGCCATGAAGTTGCTGACGATTTTCACATTTCGATATTTGTTGAACCAAATCGATGAGAGCCAGCATCCTCCTCACCCGCTGATGTTGATGTTGCCACTTGGATTTCTCTATGTGCTTGTACTGTGGCCCTTGATCGGCATCTACTTGAAGAGGCGCAACAAGTTACCTCACATGCTTTGGATTCAGCCGGTGGTCGTAGGCGGTTGCGTCTTGCTTCTCTTTTTGTTGTCGATTTTCAGGCTTGGGGTCGCTGCACGTCATCAGGATCATGTGCTGGTGATTCGATCTTCGGATGGTACCCATGCGTTGGCGGCCGTGATCGAATCGGCCTATACACCGATCGGAGGTCCATTGAAACTGGCGCCGGTCAGGACATTGGCCCCCCAACCTCTCCCCTTCGGTGCTGATTTGTCTTCTTGTCAGTATCAGCAGCAATCGGATGGGAGCCTCTCGGTGACCTTTGGTCGCCGTGTGAGATCCACCAGTCACTGGGTTCGATTTGAAATAATTCCTGTGAATCCGATGCCACAGAGCGCGCCGGGAATTAGTTCACCGGGTATTAGTAAACCTGGGATCAATGGAAAGAAAAACGAAGGGTTCACTTCATCGAGAGATTTTTGGAATCGGCTGCTGGAGCCAGAAGCCCAGGGGAAATGGTTCTCCGGGGCGGAACTAAATCGCGCACCAACCTCAACTCGTGAGGGTGGCATGACTGCGGCCACAATAGGGGTGATGCGTACGACCGCATCGGCCTATCTGGAAGAGGGAATTCAAGAACATCTCGGGGTCGGTCCAAATGCTCGCATAACCGTGTGGAATGGAATCATCTCAGAAAAACTCGATGGGTTCGGTGGTCACTGATGAGCATTCCTCGCGCATCGATCATCGAAGTCCGGGATCTCAAGATGACCTACGGAAAAAAGGATGCCGTTGCAGGCATCAGTTTCAATGTCGATCGCGGTGTGATCCATGGATTCATCGGGCCCAATGGGGCAGGGAAAACCACGACCATTCGAATTCTCGCAACCTTACAAGTACCCACGGCAGGGGGAGCTTGGGTGGATGGGGTCAATGTCGTGACCGAACCGAAAGAAGTCAGGCGTAGACTCGGATATATGCCTGATTATGTCGGAGTGTACGAAGGTCTTTCGGTGTTGGAGTACCTGGATTTCTTCTCCCGAGCATATCGACTACCGCTTGCTCGGCGGAAATCGGCGATTTCGGATGTGGTGGAGTTGACGGACCTGGGAACTTTACTCGACGTCGAAGTGCACGTTCTCTCCAAGGGAATGAGGCAACGTCTATGTCTGGCACAAACTCTCTTGCCTGAACCGGACCTGCTAATTCTGGACGAACCCGCCAGCGGGTTGGATCCTCGCGCTAGAATTGAATTCCGGGGACTATTGACCGAACTACGAAGATTGGGAAAGACCATTTTTCTTTCCAGTCACATCCTCTCTGAACTCTCACCCATCTGTGATTCGGTCAGCATCATCGAGAAGGGGGACCTGGTGGCGCACGGGCCGCTGGAAGAGATACAACAGCGCCTTCAGGGCACCGAGGTCACCTACGAGATCCGGCTGGTCGCTGAAAGCGAAGAAGTGGAGTCTGTGCTTTCTCAAATTCCTGGGGTCTCCCGGATTTCTCAGGAAGGGCGCAAGGTCAGTTTCGATTGGAAGGGCGATGACTCCGAGATTCATCAAGTCTGGGGAGCATTGTCCGCCAAGAAGATCGCATTTACATCGGTGAAAAGGCATGATGATGACCTGGAGAAATTGTTCATGAGCCTGACGACCGGGGATGTCCAATGATTTCATCCTTGCGCAGGAGACCTCCCAGTTTCGCCATCGTTCAGAAGGAGTTGATCCTACGAATCCGTCGAATACGATCTCTCCTCATCCAGTTGATCTTCGCTAGCATCGTTGGCATTGCGATGTGGATCTCATCGGTAACGGTACTACAAGGGAACGTAATCGAAACTCGTTCACCTGAGGATCATGCATTGAGTCTGGTCATGATCTATTTCACCATCCAGATCATCGTCCTCGGATTGATCGTGCCCTCCCTGGGAGCCGTCAGTATCACCAGTGAAAAGCAGGCGAAGACGTGGGAACCGCTGATCAGTACAGACATCACTCCCGCTCAAGTGGTATGGGGCAAACTGCTGGGAATCTGCGGCGTTCTGTTCTATTTGCTCCTTTTGCCGGCACCAATCCTCTCGATGACGATGTTGTTCGGAGGAGTCTCCCTGGGATCGATTGCATTCGAGTATCTAGTTCAATTTCTGGCAGCGATTTTCATCGTATCGCTGGGAATCGCATCGTCTGCAGCGAGCAAGGGCACGATCCGCTCCCTGACGCAGATCTCGTTGGTGACCGTCCCACTGACCGCGATGTCACTGGGATTTCTGTGGGCTGAAGTTTACGGAAATGAAATGTTGCTCCTCGATTACCTCGAGCAGAACACCATTCCCTGGCAGTTCTGGGCCTGGACCTTGACTGGGTATTTGAGTGTCGTGGGGGGGAGCCTGATGAGTGCGTCTTACACGCTCTCGGGTGTCGAATCGGCCAGGGATGTTCCTGTCAGAGTACTTATCTTTACCTTTGTTTCGCTATTTTTTGGATTGATTGTGCTGACGTTGTGGCCCGAATTGTCCCAGGCCTCAGTGGCATTCACAGGTGCAAAGCCGGTGACGATGGATGGGGAATTTGGATTCATCTGTAGCGTCCTGCTGCTGCTCATTCCGCTGAGCTTGACTCGAATCGCAGGTTCGGAAACCAAGGTACCGCTCCGCATCGCACAGATGCATCAGCGTGGTCTAAGAGGAACCAGAATTGGATTAATTTTTCTTCCCGGTGGAATTCGCAATCTGTTGTACTCCTGCGCTCTGCTGTCCATTCCACTGCTGTCGATGGTGATCCTGATGAGTTATGAAGGCAACACTGCACAAATTGGAACTGGCGCCAGTACCATCGTCGGTACGCTTTCAGAATCTGACATGTTTCTCATGTGGCAATGTTCGCTATTCCTCTGGGGAGTCGCAGTGCTGGCTCTCTCCTGGTTTTTTGCTCAGTGCGGATTTTCCGGAATATTTTCAGGGGCTCTTGCGAGTGGAATCCATATTGCGATTGGATTAATTGTGATGACCGCAGTGGAGTTGGACTGGACGGATTCGAAAGTGCTTCTGTTGGAATCACTTTCACCTCCGGTCCTTATGCTCCGAGACTCCAGAAATTTTCCGCAGATTTCCCCGCAATTGTGGAATCAATTTAATATCTCGATGGGTATTAGCATCGTGATCCTGTTGTCGCTGGGTGTACTGATGGCCAGAAGAAGAGGGAATCCGGTATGGGCAGTCAAGCGACCTGATCTCGATCGCCTTTACGTCGAAATTCCAGAGGAGGTGTCCTGATGGTCTCCAAATCAATGCTGTCGATCTTCATCACTCTTTTTGCCCTGCTCTTGTGCAAGTTTTGCGAGGCCGATGTGGTCTTGTTGAAGACCGGCAAGAAACTGGAGGGGAAGATCCTCGAGGAAACCGCCACTGAAGTGAAAATTGAAGTGGTGTTCGGTAAATCAAAGGCCGTGATGATGGTATCGAGGAAAGATATCGAAAAGATCGAGATGGGAGAGCTCAAGTCTGAGGAGTTCAACCGGCGATTCAAGACACTGGGTCCAGACGATTTACAGGGACACAAGGATTTACAGGCCTGGTGTCGAACAAATAAATTGTTTGAACTTGAAAAACTGGTAGTGGCGAGACTTTCCAAAGTTGTAATTGAAGCACGGAAGAAGAAGTACCCGAAGAAGTGGTGTCGCAACTGCGACGCTGTCGGCATGGCTCCCTGTGTCGACTGTGAAGGCGCTGGAGCCGTCTCCACACCCTGTTCCAGATGTACAGGATCGGGTGAGGGGAAGAGATGCGTCACCTGTGTGGGGGTCGAGGATAGCCTCCTCGATTGCCGACGATGTGGTGGAGCCGGAACTTATGAGCGATTTGATCCGGTCATAGGGAAAAAGGTCAAGACTCGATGCCGCGACTGTAGCGGGAAGGGCAAGATCGTGTGTCCCGTGTGCAAGGGGAAGAAGAAGAAGTCCTGCAAAGAGTGTAAAGGAAATGGCAAGTTTTTAAACAAATGCCAAGAGTGCCTGGGGAAGAAGCGGGTTTCCTGCGCCAAGTGTTCAGGTACCGGGCTGACCGGTGAGAGTGGGGATCCGAAACCAGTAGAAGAGAAGAAGAAAAAGCAGCCCAAGAAAAAGCCCGTGGTGGAAGTGGATCCCTTTGGCTGAGTCGATGATCAGTCAGCGAGTTTGACGACGAGCAGCAAGGCCCCCGCAGCCACAGCGTCACCTTCGGTGACGTGAACCCCCAGCACAGTACCTGCCACCTGCGACTGGATCTCATTTTCCATCTTCATGGCTTCCAGAAGTAGCAGCGGTGTTCCGACTTCTACCGTTGATCCCTTTGCCACCATGATCTTGCGGACAATCCCTGGCATGAGGCTGGTGATTTCGCGCTGGCCGGTGGCTCCTGGACCTGGTCCTACTTCCCTGGTGATCAAATCGATGGGGTCGAGAACATCCAATTCCAGTGGTGTATGGTCGAGCAGGAATCGCACCGGATCTCCAATCCGGTTTCCAGGAAGCAGCGAGATGGTCTTGCTCTCACCGCCGATGATCAGGCGAAGTACCGAGCCCTCTTCCAGTGTCTCGACTCGAACTTGGATTTGATGACCCTGTGGCATCTGAAAGCGCCATTCTCGTCCGAGAGGATCTCGGTCTGCGATCACGTCGATCTGTTGATCATCCCATTCGACTCGGTATTTCAAGAGAGGTTCCTCCTCACTCCAGCGTTACGTGCGGCAATTCCCCAGTCGCCTCCGCCTGGTTTTCCAGGCGAAGAATGAGATCGAGCCGAACTCAATGTATGCCTCGCTACGATTGCAGCAATTAACTGCAAGTCGGTGGGTGCAGTGCGACGTTGTTGTCGGTCAGCGAGCCACTGTTCGAGAGTTCTCGTATCGAAATCACCATCGAGAAACCAGCCTTGCTTACAGATTTCGATCCCCAGTGGAATGGTCGTGTGGATACCACCAATCCTGAGCCGCGAGAGCAGGGCCGAGAGCCGGTTGACCGCAGACTTTCGATCTTCACCCCAGACGATGGCTTTAGCCAACATCGGGTCGTAGTAGGGAGTGATCTCTAGCCCTTCCCGAAGAGCTCCATCGATTCTGGAAAAAGGCGCGTGCGGGATGCGTAATGCCCTGATCTGCCCGGTCGAAGGGTTGAAGTTTCGATAGGGGTCCTCGGCACAGATGCGAAATTCGATCGACCAGCCTCTTCTGGGTAGATCCGGATCGTGTGTCAGTGTCATTCCCTGAGCGACATCGAGCTGCATGCCGACCAGGTCGATTCCTGTGACCATTTCTGTGACGGGGTGCTCCACCTGGAGTCGTGTGTTCATCTCCAGAAAGAAAAAATCTTTGGTGGCTTCGTCATAGAGAAATTCCATCGTTCCCGCTCCTCGGTACTGGATGGACGCGGCTCCTGCGACCGCTGCGGTGCGAAGTCTTGATCTGACCTCCTCATCGATCACCGGTGATGGGCTCTCCTCTAGAACCTTCTGGTGGTTCCGTTGCAGCGAGCATTCTCGTTCACCCAGAAACCAGACCGAACCCGTTCCATCGCCGACCACCTGGACTTCAATATGACGAGCAGGACTGACGAATCTTTCCAGATAGACTCGACCATCTCCGAAGGCAGAGAGCGCTTCGGATCGTGTTCGTTCCCAGGCAGGGAGCAATTCTGAAACGGTGTCGACCTTTCGTATCCCCTTGCCACCACCACCTCCTGCAGCCTTGATCAGCAGTGGGAATCCAATTCTCTGACTCTCGAGTTGTAATAGTGCTGGGTCATCGATGGCCTCCTCGGTTCCTGGAATGACCGGAACCGATGCCGCAGCCATCAGTTGCCGGGCACGGACCTTATCTCCCATCGATGAGATCTGGGACGGAGTGGGCCCGATGAAGATCAAACCCTCATCTTCTACAGCCTGGGCAAAGGATGAGTTCTCCGACAGAAATCCATACCCTGGGTGAATCGCATCGGCCCCCGTTTCACGAGCGGCAGCGAGGATTCGATCTATTTTTAAGTAAGACTCGGTGGGGGAAGGTGGCCCGATCAGGATCGATTCATCGGCAGCGAATCGATGTGGAGCGGAAGCATCCGCCTCTGAGTGGACGGCGACCGTCTCGATTCCACGTTCGCGACATCCTTGAAAGATGCGGATGGCGATTTCCCCTCGGTTAGCCACCAGTACCTTATGGATCGATTTTCCGGTGCTCATAGGGGTCCGTTCCCGTGCTTCTTGGGAGGATTCTGGTCACGTTTTCCTGCCAGCAAGCGGAGCCCTTCGATCAAACGGCCACGAGTTTCCGGTTCCTCGATCACGGCATCGATGTAACCCCGTTCGGCGGCTGTGAAGGGGTTGGCGAACAGGTCTTCATACTCTTTGGTACGAGCCGCACAGATCTCTGCCGGTTGATCGGCATCCGCCAATTCCTTTCGGAACAGGATCTCGACGGCACCCGGAGCACCCATCACTGCGATTTCTGCAGATGGCCAAGCGAGATTTAGATCTCCGCGAATGTGTTTCGAGGACATCACATCATAAGCCCCGCCGTACGCTTTTCTGGTGATGACGGTTAACTTGGGAACAGTCGCCTCGCAATAGGCGTAGAGCAACTTGGCACCATTGGTAATGATGCCGTTCCACTCCTGATCGGTTCCAGGCAAGAAACCTGGGACATCGACAAAGGTGATGATGGGGATGTTGAAACAGTCGAGGAAGCGGACGAACCGTGCCGCTTTGACACTGGCATGGATATCGAGACATCCCGCAAGGACCGACGGTTGATTGGCTACAATGCCGACAGATTGTCCACCCATCCGTGCAAATGCAGTGATGATGTTTCGTGCGAACTCGGGTTGAACCTCCAACATTGAATCATGATCAATAACCCTGCGAAGGATTTCATGCATGTCGTAGGGCTTTTCACGATTTTCAGGAATGATGGTCTGAAGTTCCTGATCGGCACGATCGATGGGATCGGTGCAGGGATGTTCAGGAGGGCTCTCGAGATTATTGGATGGCAGATAGGAAAGGACCATTCGAATCTCTTCGAGACAGTGGCGGTCATCGCGACAACGGAAGTGAGAGACACCACTCTTTGAAGAGTGAGTTGCGGCTCCTCCCAACTGTTCCTGAGTGACCTCTTCATGAGTCACTGTCTTGACCACACTTGGGCCCGTGACGAACATGTAACTGGTTCCATCAGCCATAAAGACGAAGTCGGTCAGTGCCGGTGAATAGACCGCTCCTCCGGCACACGGTCCCAGGATGGCACTCAGTTGGGGGATCACTCCCGAGGCGAGGGTGTTGCGCAGGAAGATCTCGGCGTATCCCCCGAGGCTCGCCACCCCTTCCTGAATTCTCGCTCCACCGGAGTCATTGAGACCGATCATCGGTGCACCCACCTTGAGAGCCATATCCATCACCTTGCAGATTTTTGCTGCATTGGTTGAGGAGAGGCTGCCTCCCTCGACGGTGAAGTCCTGGCTGTAGAGGAAGATCCTCCTGCCCTCTACTTCACCCCAGCCGGTCACCACTCCATCTCCTGGAACCTTGCGATCTTCCATTCCGAAATCGGTACAGCGATGAGTGACGAGAGCATCCATCTCCTGAAAGGTACCTTCATCGAGGAGAACTTCGATGCGCTCCCGTGCGGTTAACTTGCCGGCGCCGTGCTGGCGATCGACACGAGTGACTCCACCGCCACCGCGGGCCGCTTCGAGACGCTTTCTTGTTTCGATCCGGTTCTTTTCATTCAAGAGTTCGGTTCCTCTTTCCGGTGCGAGCTGTCGCATCCTGCGGGGTACTCCACCAGTTCGATCAGGACACCGCCGGTGGAGGATGGGTGGATGAAGTTGATGAGAGTTGAGTGACTTCCAGGACGTGGTTCGGGGTAAATCAGTTTCGAGCCAGCTGAAATGAGCTGTTTCATCGTGGCGGTTAGATCCTCCACTTGATATGCGATGTGATGAAGGCCTTCTCCTCGCTTCTCGATGAAGCGGGAAACGGCGCTATCCGGCGAAGTGGGTTCGAGCAACTCGGTCCGGGTCTCTCCGGTCTCTAGAAAGAGAACCTCCACCTGTTGCGATGGGATCGTCTCGCGATCTCCCAGCTTTGCGTTGAGGGTATCTCTCCACAGAGGAATGACCTGCTCGATGGAGCGTACTGCGATGCCGATATGATCCAGTTTCAATGAATCCATCAGTGTCCTCCACTTCGCTTTGTGCCGGGGCGGAGAGTGCTCGTCAGATCGGAGACGATCTTGTCGAGAGTGGTCCCCGGTGGGTAGATCCACTCGAATCCGGCAGATCGAAGTTGATCGACATCTTGCTGGGGAATGATGCCTCCACCAAACAGCACGACATCGGCTGCACCCTCTTGCTTGAGCAGGCGAGAAACTTCCAAGAAGTGAGTTTCGTGCGCACCGGAAAGGCTGGAAAGTCCAATGGCCTCGACATCTTCCTCGATGGCGGCCTTGACGATGTGAGCGGGAGTGGCCCGGAGTCCGGTGTAGATCACCTCCATACCCGCATCCCTGAGTGCTCGAAGTACCAACCGGATGCCACGATCGTGGCCATCGAGTCCTGGCTTGGCGAGTAGAACCCGGATCGGTCCGCTTCTATCCATGATCTTGACTCTCCCCGAAAACAGCGGCCAACCTTCGTGACACCTCGCCCAGTGTGCAACCCGATTCCATCGCATCGATGAGCACTGGAATCATGTTGTCGGAGCCTGTTGCAGATTGCTCGACTCGCAATAGCGCGGACTCCACTGCCGAATCATCGCGCTGGAGGCGGTATTTCTCCAGCATTTGTTTGCGCTGCTGCTCGATGCTGGCATCGACTCGAAAGGGAGCCTCTGGAATGGCTCCGTCTTCCTCGACTCCCACTGGAGTGGACTCCCCAGAATCTCTGGTCACTTGTGCCTCGTAGGCACTTTGTTCGATGGCTCGGCGGATGTAGCCATCGTTCACCGAAACGAGCATTCCCCCTCGTTCATCGATGTCGGAGATCATAGCCATGGCACCGTCATCGATCTGATTCGTCAGATACTCGATGAAGGGAGCTCCTCCGAGGGGGTCGCTGGTGTCGGTGACACCCGATTCGCTGGCCAGAACCTGCTGGGTTCTGAGGGCCAGGCGAGCGGCTTCTTGACTGGGTAAGGAGAGAGCCTCGTCCCAACTGTTGGTGTGCAGTGACTGAGTTCCTCCGAGCACGGCAGCGAGAGCCTGGATCGTCACCCGAACGATGTTATTGGCGGGTTCCTTCGCCTGCAGTGTCGAGCCGCCGGTCTGGGTGTGGAATCTGAGTTGGCAGGCGCGGTCATCCTCGATCTGGAATCTCTCTCGGCAGATTCTGGCCCACATTCTGCGGGCGGCTCGGAACTTGGCGATCTCCTCGAATAACTGATTGTGAGCATTGAAGAAGAAGGAGAGTCTTCGTCCCACCTGGATCAGGTCGAGACCTCGATCACGACAGGCATTCAGGTATGCGATCCCATTGGCGAGGGTGAAGGCCACCTCCTGGATGGCGGTCGAACCCGCTTCTCGGATGTGATAGCCGCTGATGCTGATGGGGTAGAAGGAGGGAACTTCTTTCGAGCAGTATTCGATCACATCGACGACCAGTCTCATCGATGGTTCCACCGGAAAGCGTTGGGTTCCACGAGCGATGTACTCCTTGAGGATATCGTTCTGCAAGGTTCCTCGGATCTGATCGAAAGCGATTCCTCTGCGTTTAGCTAGGGCTAGGAGCAGTGCCAGCAATAGCGGTGCCGTCGAGTTGATGGTCATCGATATGCTGACCGACTCGAGCGGAATCTCGGAGAGCAATTGGTCGAGGTCGTCGATGGTATTGATCGGAACTCCGACTCTTCCCACTTCGCCGGTGGCCTCGGGATCGTCAGAATCGTAGCCAATCTGGGTCGGAAGATCGAAGGCTACCGAGAGGCCCGTTTGTCCCTGAGCCAGCAGGAATCGAAATCTCTGATTGGTTTCTTGCGGGGAGGAATACCCTGCGTACTGTCGCATCGTCCACAGTCGTCCACGGTACATGCTCGGGTGGATGCCACGAGTGAAGGGGAATTCTCCCGGACCTGGGGATTCTTCATCCTGGCAGTAGAGCGGATCGACAGGAGTTCCGCTGGATGTTTGGAATCGAGCCAAGCGTTCCGGATGGTCGGAGACAAACGGCTCCCAGCAGTGCTGGGTCCAGCGTGTTGGTGGTTGATCCTCGCCCTTCAAGGTCTCCTCCTTCCACTTCTGATTTGATACTCAGCGACCATTGCGAGTTCTCACATGAGAGATCCGTGCCGATCGAAGCTGACACCTCTGCCGAGGTGCCGGGGTGTCCTGGTCGACGATGAGCGCACCGTCGGTCGTGAGGCCGATCGCCTCACCTTCACCAGTACGATCCCCAGGGCCATTCCAGCGAATCCGGCGGCCGAGGGTATCGAGCACTTCGGACAGCTGCAGTCGGCTTCTTTCTCGACCTCCCATCGATCGGTCCTCTTCCAGCAACCGATCGACGTGGAAGAGGATACTTTCCAGCACCTCTTCGGGGGAGGGACTGTGACCGAATTCTGACAGGATGGAGGTGGTTTCGTCGGGGATCTCGCGATGTTGACGGAGCGATTCCGCCTCGATTTGCAGGTTGAGACCGATTCCGAAGAGGATCTCCTGCTGATCCGCTGGCCCATGCAGTTCTGCGATGACCCCTCCCCATTTTCGGCCTTGATGGATCAGGTCGTTGGGCCATTTCATCGCGAGGCCGCTCTGGCCAGGCCCGAGCAGACCGGCCACCGCTTCGCGAGCGGCGAGCGCGATCAGCAAATTGTCGAAGGGATCGGCGCCGTGCGGGGCCGGAATCGTCAAGGTACACCAGAGTCCTCCGGCGGGGCTGACCCAGTGGCTTCCCCTGCGCCCGTGCCCTTCCGTCTGTTGAACCGCGCGGATCGCACGTCGCACTCCCGCTTCGGCAGTGCAAAGGCGGCGACCCTCATGCTGGGTACTGGTGGTTTGCTGGAGAAGAAGCCGCTGCCAGGGTGTCGATGAGAGCACGAATCCTCCTGCTTCAGAGGATACCGTGCGTATCCCACCATGGGACCCCGTGATAGCCTGATTCCATGTCCACAGAGCCGAAACTACTGAAACCGAGGGACCTGATGGAGTGCACCGGAATTACCCGGCAGTTGCTCCAGAATCTGGTCACCATGCGCCTCATCGAGCCGGCTCAGGTGACCGAGACGGGCCGTTATCTGTACGACCAGCAGACCGTCACGGCGGTCAAGGCATACCTTCACTGGCGTGATCTCGGGTATCCCCAAGCAGAGATTCGCCGGATGTTTCAGCACCGATTCAAGCGAGTTTCCGGCGATTCAGAGGGCGCCGGGGAGGCGGACCAATGATGGACTGTGGGATTTGCACCATCCGTGTCCGCTACGAGGAGACGGATCAGGGGGGAATCGCTCATCACTCTCGCCATGTCGTCTGGTTCGAGACGGCCAGGACCGAATGGTTGCGCCAGATGGGGCAACCTTATCAGCAACTGGAAAAGCAAGGGGTCCGCTTCCTGGTCACCGAAGTGTCGGTGTCCTATCGGCATCCGGCACTCTATGACGATCTGTTGACGGTCGAAACCAGGGCTCTCGATGTCAAGGGAGCCCGCCTCTACCTCGGCTACGTCATCACTTCTCCTCGTGGAGATCAGGTCTGTGAGGGGAAAACGACCCTCGCTTGCATCGATGTGGAATCGGCAAGACCGCGTCGTCTTCCCGAGTTCTTTCAGCAAGTTGGCGTCTCTACCGCGGAGAAGGAATAGTATGGATCTACGGCTGTTGATTCACGACGGAACTCCGAGGCAGATGTCGCTGGACGATGGAACCATCACCCTGGGTCGTTCTCGCAGTTGCGATGTGCAACTGGAAGACCCGATCCTGAGTCGACAGCACTGTGCTCTGACCAGCGATGAAGGTCGTCTCGTGGTGGCAGATTTGGGCAGCTCCAACGGTACCTTTGTCGGAGGTGAGCGAGTGGAGGTCCGAACCGTGTCGGTGGGAGAGGTGATCGAATTGGGCTCGGTATGCATGATCGCTCTGGAGACTAGGGGAGACCTTCCGACGGTGAACTGCGAAGGTCTGCGCAACCAGGATCGTGTCTCTGAACTGATCATGATGGCTACCGATGAAACCGAGGATTTACCTCGTGCGGGTGATGAGTTGCATCGAAGCGCGGAGCGATCCTCTGGTTTGCTGGCAGAGATCGCAGCCGACCACCTCGTCGATGAACTGGTCACATTATTGATACGAAGTCATCCGAGGCGAAGAAATGCCTTTGCCCGGGCACTCGATCGGATGATCGGGGAGAAAATCCTCGAAACCTGTACCGATCGTGAGCAGTTGAGAGAAGCCGCGAGGGAAATCGTCAAGGATGAGATTCTCGCAGCAGATCTGGAAGATCAGGAGACCAACTGATGGCTCTTCTCGCAACCTGCCTAATGCTGCTCAATACGACGATGACGAGTCTTCCTGACCAGTTCGAGGAGGCGCGGGTGGCCTTGATGTCGAGTTTGCAAGAGCGGAACGAATCGGCGATCTGCGATGCCATCGAGGCCCTCGGTGCACAGGACCAGCAAAACAGTGCCGAGTTGATGCTTCGCTATGGACTTCCTCATGAGAGCTTATTGGTGCACGAGGAATCGCTTCGTCTGCTCCGGACTTTTGTATCGGAGGGCGCACGGGAAGCGGTTCGTACCGTGGTCAGGAAATCGAAGGATGTGTCGCGCAGAATCGATGCGTTGCGAGTCGTGCGTGCTTGGCCACAGAGTCGATCACGCCCCGAGTTGTTGTACTGCTTGGAGGATCGTTCTTGGATTGTGGTGGCCCATGCGGTGAGGGGACTGCACGATCATCGAGCCAAGGAGGTGGTCGGGGCGTTGATTGACCGGATGCCCGCTGCGAAGGGCCGATTACTGGAAGATATCAGCGACGCCTTGACCCAATTGACGTCTCAGTCCCATGGCCATGACGCAGCGGATTGGCGACTCTGGTGGCGTGATAGCCGGTCGGACTGGGAGCCCCCCGAAGTCAAGCCGAGCTCCGATGAAGTTGAAGAGAAGAGTCTCGGAACCGCAGTGCGACAGGGTTTGTACGGAGAGATCGTCAGCGAGCGAGTGGTGTTTTTACTCGATATCTCGGGCAGCATGCTAGCCGAGACTTCGGTGGGGGGATCACGTATCGAGGTGGCGCGGACTGAGTTGTGTCGTGCGCTCGAATCGGGACTGAGTCCCAAGAGTCGATTCTCGGTGGTGGCCTTCAGCGAGGGAGTCCTGAGATTTTCCACGAAGCTGGTCAAGGCCAGGGGAAGCAGTCTCAAGAAGGCCATCCAGTTTGTTCAACAATTGCGAGCGGGGGGCGAGACCAACTCCTACGGAGCGCTGGAAGCTGCGTTTGCAGATCGAGAAGTCGATACCATCTACTTGCTCTCCGATGGCAGTCCGACGGTGGGTGATGAAACCTCTCAGACGCTGATCCTCGATGCGGTACGGAAATGGAATCGATACCGTGCAACCCGAATCCATTGCTTCGGCTTGTTTGCCGGAGAAGCCCCTCGGCAGGACGAGGGGCAGGCTAGGGACTTCTTGCGGCGATTGGCCCGCAGCAATCATGGCCGATACACCGAAATTCGTTAACTGTGGACTATTTTGAAGCGTGGTTGACGGGCCCCCCCGGAAGCGGTTTCATCGAGACTTGCGCTTTTTACCACACACAGGAGTTGCCCCTTGGTCGATATTCAGCCGCCAGATACCGATGTAGGAGATCTTATCGGTCTTCCCGGTGATGGGGATTCGCACCGCAAGAAGAAATCGCATCGCAAGAGGCGAGGAGATGTCTTCCAGCAAGCAAAATACGAACCCTCGAATATCTCGCTTCTGCTGATCCATAATGAGCGCCCTGAGGATGATGCAGATCTGAACAAACTGATCAAAACACAGACGATATCGACTCGGCATGTCGATCTCTTAACCAGTGATTCCCTCCGAGATGCCCAGGCCTGCTTCCCGATCGACGGATATGTATTCAAGTTTGTAGTGGTCAGTTGTGGCGATGAGCCAGAACCGGCGGAGGCCTACAAGAGTTATTCCGATCGGATTATCTGGATTCTGAATCCTGATCAGCCCACTCCAGATTTCGGCTTGAGGTTGAATCGGCCCATCGAAGGTGCCGATAACAATTCGGTGCACGACAAGATATTCGGGGAGGAAGCCGCGAGTGAGATCGCCAGCGATGGAATATCCTCTGATGAAGCGACGGAATCGATGCCAGAGGAGTACCCACGAGGTGGTCATGAAGATCCTCCCATCGAGTCGCGCGACCCAATGAATAAAATCAGAGCCGATGTCTCGGATGAAGAATTGGAAATCCTGACCCATTCAAATCCTGTTGAGTATGCACCCGTGGATCTTCAGCCCGATGGACTTGCAGCGATGAAGGTTTTGCTCAAGGCGAGGATGGATGGCGTACTGCTGGTCGATGCCTTGAGACAGTGGGTGGTTGGAGATCCGGCTTTTCTGGGCTGGGCTGAACTGAGTTCCAGTGAAGATGAAGTGGAACTGAAGGTCGGTGGGCGAGATCGAGGAGCGGTATTGAGAAGCATCGGAGACCAGTTGGATGGGAGTCAACCGTTACCGACCGGGGTGGGGCAGTTCGGCCCCCTGATCGGGCTTCCGCACGACCAATCTTGGCTCGGATTTCTGGCTCGGGACGAAGATGCCGGGCGCCGGGAACTCTTCAAGGTATTGCAACTGCTGCCACTTCTCGAGCGATTGATCCCTGATCAAGAGTCGAATGAATCTTCGTCGGTGGAGGATCCCGAGAATCGCTTCAGCCGACTCCTCACGACTCGCTTGCGCGCTGTTGAGCGAGGCGGTCCCGCTCCTGGAGTGTTGCTACTCGAGCATATTGGAGAGCCTCATCGACTGATCGAGAAGGACTTGCTTCGCGGCACCGACTGGATCGAATCGAGTGAGGCGGGGCTCTGGGTACTGCTGGATCATCCCTCCCTGGGTGCTGCAGAGGCCCTCACCCTTCGGCTTGAAAAGGCACTTCCAGGAATCCGTGGTGGAGGAGTCATCGGCGTCCCGGCGGGTGAAGTGGCAAGAGAATGTATGGAGAGATGCAAGGATCTGCTGCGAAACAGCGATCACCTGCGCATCGTCGATCAGATGAGGTAGCATCCCGGTGGTCGATAGGACCGGTGGGTCAGCGAGATCCACGGAAAGGTGGCACCCTTGTCCGGTCCCGAGGATCCCGCACGAAACAAGAGATCTGGTCGGAGGCCACGGCGAGGCGTCCGAGCAAGTTCCTCCTCTTCCTCGACGAAAACGACCGAACTCCACGAAGTCATCTCCGACAGTCAGCGGCGCCTCGATTTCCCCGAACTCCTCACCTGTGTCTCCGGGTTTGCATCCTCTCGACCAGGCAAGCAACTTCTTCTCGCGCTGATCCCCGATCGTGATCTGAGTTCTGCTCTGGTTCAGATGGAGGAGACCGCAGAAGTCAGCAAGAGGATGGGGGAACCGTCCTGGCAATTGGGACTGGAGGGACTGGTAGATCTTCCCTCGATCCTGCCTGAATCGGGAGGGGTGGTTCTGGCTGGGTCGATGCTGAATTCGGTGTGGCAGGTCATCGATCGGTCGCGGCGTTTGAAATCTATTCTGCAGTCTCAGAGCACCCCCCGTATGAGTGCTCGCGCGAATCTCCTGGTCGATGTCCCAGGGCTGCGGGAGCGTTTAGAGAAGTCGGTCGATTCCTCCGGCGAAATTCGCGATGATGCGAGTACAAATCTGGCACGACTACGATCCGAGTCGTCCAGTTTTGATGCTGAGATTCGCAAGTGGTTTACCGACAATTCAGAAAAGGCCCCGTGGAAAAAAGCTCTCCAGGGGCATGTCGTTACCCCTAGGCATGGTCGCTTCTGCTGGGCGATCCGTACCGAGTGCCGTAACCAGGTCCGTGGTGTCGTTCGGGGAGAATCTTCCTCTGGGCAAACCCTGTTCATCGAGCCGGAGCCGGTGATTCGCCTCGGGGATCGGAGTCAGAGAGCCCGTGCTGCAGAGCAGCAAGAGATCCACAGGATCCTCGCCGAATTGACCCAGGAGATCCGTTCAAAAAGGGGACTCATCTTTCAACTGTGGCACCAATTGGTGCAGATGGATGCGATTCAGGGCAAGGCCAGATTTGCTCGCGAACTGGGCTGTGTGATTCCTGAACTGGTCGATGGGAGACTCATCGATTTGAAGGAAGCTCGTCATCCACTGTTGCTCTGGAGGGAGCGGCAGGCGCTGCAAGGATCGACCTTTGACCTCGAGTCTGCCAGATCCTCGGTGGTGCCGATGACCCTCGAGATGAATCCAGGACGCTACCAGGTGGTGGTCACCGGTCCCAATACCGGGGGCAAGACGCTGGTACTCAAGACGGTCGGTCTGCTCTCCCTGATGGCGGGGTGCGGCATTCCTGTGCCCGCCGCAGATGGCACCAGGATTCCCATCTTCGATTCGGTGCTGGCTGATATCGGAGATGAGCAGAGTTTAGAGCAGGATCTGTCGACTTTTTCTGCTCATGTCACAGTGGTGGCCTCGATCCTGCGCCATTCGACCAGTCGTAGCCTGGTACTGCTGGATGAACTGGGATCGGGAACCGACCCACTGGAGGGGGCTCCGCTGGCAGAGGCGGTGCTGGATCGATTGTACGAACGAGGCACCTTCACGTTGGTGACCACCCACCTGGGAAGACTCAAGGAGTACGCCTATCGACGGCGCAAATGTGAAAATGCTTCGATGGAGTTCGATCCGGAGAAACTCGCTCCAACCTATCGGGTGGTGGTGGGGCTACCGGGGAGATCGAATGCACTGGTGATCGCAGAGCGGATCGGGATGCCAGCGGATGTGGTGGAACGCGCTCGGGAAGGCAGTCGCGAACAGGACGGTGTCGACCCTGGAGTCATCGATGCGATGCAACGAGCACAGAAGGAACTAGAGAGGCGTGTCAAGGAAGCGGAGAAGCACCGGCAGGAGGCGCTCCGCCATCGTCAGGAAAGTTTACAGCAGGAGCAGGAAGCGCAGCGAACTCGTGGTGCCCTGGAATATCAACTCGAGAGGATTGAGGAGCAGAAGGTGATCGCGATGGTGGCGCAGATTCGCCGTTCACTCGATTTACTTGGCGATTTACCCGGTACCAAGGGTGAGGCACTACAGGGAGTTTATCGAGCGCTGGAGACCGCCCTCGAGCGGACTGATCTGGCGAAGAGACGCCTCAACACGGCTCGATCACTGAGCAAGGGAGACGCGGTCTTCATTCCTCGATTCCAGCAGGTGTGTGAGGTGCGGAAGATCAACAAGGAAAAGCAGCGACTGGTGGTGGTCATTAATGGCGTCGTCACCGATGTCGCCTTCGAGGATATCTCCTGGGTACTTCCACCACCTGGATTTCAGATGTGGTGGAAATGCGATGAGGGAGTAGATG
>JAPKAM010000052.1 GCA_028825265.1 Planctomycetota bacterium | reverse complement strand
GCAGTCCAGCACGGGCATCCCAGGCCAGGCTTCCGGCAAGAGAGTTCGAGCCGGGGTGTCCACTCCGGCGATAGAAGAGTCCCCTATTCTGGAGAATCGGTCTCCCCCCAGAGGCCCCGATTTGACCGATTCCGGGCACGTGAATTGCGTCCGCCCCGAGAGGGGCTCAGACCCACAATTGAGGGGCAGAGTCATCGGCAGGAATTGCCGGATCTCAGTTCAGGAAACGATTGAGGAAGGAATCCAGGAGGAATGTAACGAGTCGAAGGTGGCTCGAGACGGAAGGCCAGCAATCGCTCCCGCAGCCGTGGCCGCAGCGGCGCCCAGAACCGAACCACGGATCAGTTTTTCCAACGGATCGCAGCCCGCTAGATGTGCATCGATGTAACCGGCTCCGAACGCATCTCCACAACCGGTGGCATCGATCGATGCCACCGCCATGGCATCCAGCGATCCGCTTCCATCGACCGAATCCCAGACCAGGCCTCGATCTCCACGAGTCACGACCACCATCTGGGCTCCCAGGTCCCTGAGGAATGCAGCCGCTTCCGCTGGATCCTTCAGGCCGGTCAATCGCTGAGCCTCATCTTCATTGGGAAAGAAGACATCGACCAGCGGCAATAACTGGATCAGATCCGGCAGTAGATCTTCTCCCGGAATCACGATCACATCGAGCAGCGTGGTTGCTCCTGCGTCTCGTCCGGCTTGAAAGATGCGACGAGCATCCTCGACATCGGGTCTCTTGGCCAGGCCGAAAGCGTGCAGTGAGATCACCTCCGCTTCCACCAGTGCCTCGCAATCGATGGTCGGTGGCCACGGCGCATCATTGGCTCCCATGGCGGAGATGAAGCGCCGATCCTCCCCTTCGACATTGATCACAAGGGTGGCCCCCGTCACCTCTCCAGGCGGACTCGTCAGGTACTGGAGATCGACTCCCTCTTCCTTCAAGCCGTTGCGAAGAAAGTGTCCCAGATGATCTTCCCCGATCGCTCCACAAAGGTGTACTGAGTGGCCCAGTCGTGCCAAGGCAGTGGACGTATTGGCGGCACAGCCTCCGATGGATGGCTGGATGGAGGGAGAGCGTGCCGAATCTCCAGCGGCAGGGAGCCGCTCCACCGGCTGTGCGATGAGATCGACGCCGACCGCACCAAAGCAGAAGATCCTGGGACTCAACTCGATTCCCTTCTCGACCGATCCAATTCCCGATCGGCCAGATCAGCGGCGCTACAAATTAAAGGAATAGCGGGTCGGCTCCTCGAGGAGCCGACCCGCTATTCTTGCATGTCATCGCCGGCGGGCGAGATCCACTGTAGCCGCCGAAAGGCTGTAGCGGCTAGATGATTACTGCGGCTGGAAGAAGGTCCCGTTGTTCTGAGAAGCCAGTTGCTGCATGAACGAGATCCCACCGTTGTCGCTGGCGATGTAGATGGTGTTGACGGGAATCTGTTGCCAGTTCGCGGCAGTGATGTCCGCCAAACTCGCAGTCGCCGTGTTGGAGCCGTTGCAGTAGGGCTCCCCATCCGACAGCACCAGAACCTGCTTCATCTGCTTCGAGCACTGATTGGCAATGTTGAGCGTCTCGACTCCGGCAGGACCCAGACAGGTCCAGCCAGCCGCGTTGAGAGACAGCACCCATGCAGTGGCCGATCCCTTGTTGGCAGGGTTCGCGCGCTGCGGGGAGGGATTCCAGGAAATATGACCCTCAGAAAAGGCCACCACTCCAAACTCCGCCTGGGAAGAGAGTGAGTTCAAGGTCTGGGTGAACTCTTGCTTGAGGTCCTCGATCTCACCGTTCCAACTCATCGAGCAGGACTTGTCGAGGCACCAGAAGAAGGCATCCCCTTCATACTCACCACCCCAGAAGTTGATGGTCTCGGGGGCGTCTTCTTCATCATCTCCATCACCGGCACCGCCAGAAGGAAGGTCCAGAGGTCTACGAGCTCCTTCATCCGACTGACCGACGATCCAGCCGGTAGTGCTCACGATGAAGGAAAAAGCTAGAAGTAAACTGAGAGTACGCATGTCATCCTCCCTCTCGAAATCACCTCGTGGATCCAGACCTGAAGGTCCTGGCACCCAGATTCCCAAAAGGGAATCGTCAGAGGTCTATCTCGAAGTTGTCACTAGGATGACGGCTACCAAGGTGAAATTCCCCTGGAAAAGCCAAAATATTTCGAAACTGACCCATTCTGCGCCCTCTGGCCGCCTCCGCTGAATCCCCTTTCTCGTTGCAGCATCTTGATTTACGATCATTTCATAGAGGATAGAGGAGGACAGATGAGCTCTGACGAAATTGCCCCGATCGGGATCCTGACCATCTCGGATCGGGTCTCTCGAGGAGAATATGAGGATCGAGGAGGTCCTGCGGTTCAGCAGTGGCTACAGTCTCGCTTGCGCGGCTCGAGACGCTTCGATCTGCGCACGGTCCCGGATGAGATCGACGCCGTCACCGAGATCCTTCAACAGATGGCGAGCCGTGGCTCACTGATCGTGACGACCGGAGGCACTGGAATCGGCCCTCGTGACATCACCCCCGAGGCGATGAAGGCGGCCTGCCACTCCTTTCTTCCCGGGTTCGGTGAAAAGATGCGGGCCGCCAGTTGGCAGGCGGTGCCAACCGCCATCCTGTCACGGGCGACCGCTGGATTGATCGAGAAGTGCCTCGTCATCAATCTTCCGGGAAATCCGCGAGCGATCGGCGAGTGCCTGGAATCGATCTGGTCCGCCATTCCTCATGCCATCGAGATCATAGGGGGGTCGATCGGGGAAACTCTCGATGCGGCTCCCGATCCTCACTCCACCGGGGATAACAATTGACGGTAGGCATTTTCATAGCAGTGCAGCACAGATTCCCAGCCGAACTTCTCGGTCGCGACCTTTCTGGCAGTGCTGGACATCTTGTGGCGTAGCGGAGCATCTGTGAGAAGCCGATGGCAATGAGCCGCCAACGATTCGATATCTCCCACTTCGGCCAACAAACCAGTCTCCCCATCCACCACCACATCGGGCAGACCTCCCGAGCGTGTCGCGACCACCGGCAAGCCGGAAGACATCGCTTCCAGCGCCGCCAGTCCGAAGGACTCGTTTTCACTCGGAAGCAGGAACAGGTCCGACGACGCCAGCAATGCCGCGATGTCATCGATGGGGCCGAGCCAGGAGATCCGATCGTAGACACCCAGTTGTCGTGCTTTTTCCTGGGCCTTCACCAACTCCGGACCTTGACCGATCATCAGCAGCCGTGCCGGCAAGTCTCTCGCTGCGATGGCGAAAGCAGAGACCACATCATCGACTCTCTTGACCGGTCGAAAGTTACTGACATGAGCGACCAGCAACTCATCGGGAGTCGCAAATCTTGCACGTAGTTGAGTATCGCGATGTTCCGGTGAAAAGATCGAAGAATCGATGGCGTTGGGGATCGTCTCGATCTCCACTTCTGGTGCCAGTTCTTTGATGGTGGCCGCGGCGAGCCAGTCGCTAACCACCGTCACTCGATCGCTCTGCTCGATCGCCCAGCGAGTGATCCCCGCGTAGGACGGATCGGAACCCACCAGCGTGATATCGGTTCCATGCAAGGTCGTGAAAACCTTGACATCCCCATCGGTGTCCATGTTTCGCGCCAGCACCGCCGCCAGAGAATGCGGGATGGCATAGTGCGCATGGATGATCTCGACACCCTCACGCTGGACCACCTGCAACAACTCGTTGGCCAGTGCCAGGGCGTACGGTGGGTAGCGAAATAATGGATAGGAAGAAACCTGAACCTTGTGGAAGTGAATCCCTTGAGTCAGCGGATCGAGTCGAAAGGGCCGCTCATAACTGACGAAATGCACCTCGTTGCCACGACCTGCGAGCCGCATGCCCAGTTCTGCAGCGACGACTCCGCTGCCGCCATGAGTCGGATGACAGGCGATTGCAATTTTCAACTTGGATCCTCACTCGACGGATCCACCACCTTCGAAGAGAGTCCCTCGCCCACCACCATATCGACAGGATTGGCCACCGCGGGAGGATCTTGCCAGATGATGGCCTCACCCAGTTCAACCCCCGATCGCGATCCAAGGGATCGGGCACGCCCCTCGACGGACGCCATGAATCCAGGGCGCGAAATCTTGGTCGGAGCTGCCGATGAGTCGGGGTCATGGAACTGGGAGCGGTAGCAGTTCACCACCTCCATTTTGCGATTCCAGTGCTCGGTGACATCGACCACGACACTTGGCTCGAAGGGTGTGTGGCACATGTAGTACCCCAGTACCGCTGCACGATGCTGAACATCTCCGGAACAGCCCGCAGGGTAAAGGCGCACACCTCCCAGATAGAGACTGCGGTGTGCCAGTAGCCCGGCACCAGCATGGTCGGGGTGAAGATCATCTTTCCAAGGTGCCAACACCACCTTCGGGCGCGTTTGACGCATCACTTTAACCAGTGCCGCCCTCGATGCGTCATCGTCACGCACCGAGCCATCCGCCAGATCGAGACAGGATCGCCAGTGCACTCCCAGCAGTTCGGTCGCTCTTGCGGTTTCTTCGGCTCGCAGTTGCGGAGTCCCGCGGCTTGAGAGTTCCCCACGGGTCAGATCGACAATCCCGACCTTGGCACCGCTGGCGATGGTCGCCAGGATGGTCCCTCCCAGTGCGATCTCTGCATCATCGGGGTGCGCTGCAATCACCAGTAGATCCAGTTTCTGATCAACTGCTGGCATCTTGATTCTCCTGTTTCAAGTGAGGGTTCTCTTCGAACACCAGGATGCCACCATCCCATGGCTCCTCGACAGATTCCATCGCATGCATCATCCGGTCGATCACAGCCAGGCCCTGGTGGGCCAACAGATCGAGGATGTTCCTGCTTCTCTCCGGCTCTTGCCCGCCTGGAAACGCCTCCTCGAGCAAAGCTCTGACCCGCTGTCGACTCGCCTCGACACCCAATCCCAACCCACCTTCCACTGAAGATTCCAGTTGTGCGAGTTGCTGACGCCATTTCTTAACCAGTCGCTGGCTACGACGTCGCAATGCCGGCGTCGCATCCGGACTGGAGCCGACCTTCTCGATCTCGTCGATCAATGCAGTGCCTTGCTCGGAGATCTCCTGAGCCTTTCGTGCGGCCAGCGGAGAAGGAACCAGATCCACCGCATCGGCCGTGGGCTGGACGTCGTCCCGTTTCACCCCTTGCGCCGCCAATCGCTCGAGAAGTGTCGAGCAGATCGGTCGCAATCTTGGCCTCGGCAGCCACAGTGGTGTCGAATATCCACCACTCCTGCGCACCTCGCGCGTCTCGATGGCGTAGCACAACTCGGTCGGACCGAGAATCACGGCTGCAGGGTCCATCAACTGATCTTGCACGATGGTTCTCATCAACGCATCCGGTGAGATGCGCTGGGGATCGTAGGCAAGCACTTCCTCGACCGAGAGGTTCAACTCTTCCGGTCGCCGACGCTGCCCCTCATCATCGATGACAAACAGTGGCATTCCTCGCGGTGCCGGAACCGGAGCGGGAATCCCCAGTTGCAACTGGTGATCGATGGCGTTCTGGATCTGGCCGCGATATCGATCGACATCACCTAGCAGTTGCGAAATCAATGGCTGCTGCAACGTCCTCAACCAGCGCGGGAGAATCGGGAGAAGTGTTGATTCCGGCAGCAACTGCCCGAGCAAGGAGACGAATTCCGCTGCCGGAGTACTCTCCAGCGAGTTCGATGCCAGGCGTACCACTGCCTCTGCATGAGGAGCCGCTCCGATCGCCCCCTGAAGAGCGGCCAGCCGCTGCTGCGGTTTTTCAGGATGATGCAGATCGAAGATGGGCCTGCGCCCAGGTGGAAATTGATGCCCCGGATCCTCGCCACTGAGAAAGTGGCCGCAATCCAGTTCCGATTGATCGTGATCATCGTCTGCGATCCAGAAGATGGGTACGGTCGGAATCCCCGCCGATTCCATCTGACGCGCCAGCGTCAGCAGGGCCAGAACCTTGGACAGAATCATCACCGGTCCACCCCACAGTGCCGGTTGCTGACCAGCCAACACGATGCGGGTGCGCGGATCCTCAAGTCGGCGAACCGCTTGGCGGGCGGAGGGCGACAATTCCAGTCTCTGCCACTTCGGAGCCAGCACCTCGAGCAGGACCTGACGTCGTTGCGGATCTGGATTCCGATGCGCCAGTTGGTCGATCAGTTCGACGGAACGGGTGTCGACCAATCCGAGTGAGGAGAGGGTCTCGGAATCAGCTCCACGAAGCAGGGCCAGTAGCGGATGAGAATCGTATCCCGTCATTTGAGGACCTCTCGACGCTTCGCCAGCAAGATCATTCGAGCAGTGGTTCCCGGCTGGTATCGAGTCCCTTGCCAGTCTCCCCTCTCATCGATGAGATTCCAGCCGGCGGAGTTCAGCATCGATTCGATCTCATCTCGTGAATAGATGCGCACAGATTCGGTGTAACTGCGCTGCTCGCCATTCCTCCTCAGCACCACCTGTTTCTCCACTCGATCACCTGTGGCGGCGAGAGAACGACTCTCTTCGATCGAAAGATCTCCTTCGATGCGGCGAGTGGTTGCGATCAGGTCTCGGATTGTGGAGGCCCGGTCGGGCAGATCGAGCAAGAGTCCTCCCCCCGATCGAACCACCCTCGCCACTTGATCCAGAACGGCACCATTCTCAGCATCGGTGGCCAGGTATCCAAATGAGGTGAAGAACATCATGACATGATCAAAAGTGTTTTCGACGAAGGGGAGCGCCCTCACGTCGGCTCGTACCAGTGCTGCCGAGGAGCCGATGTGGCTCCTTGCTGAAGCCAGCAGGCTCTCCGAAAGATCGAGGGAAACCAGTTGAGCATCGCTTCTCTTCAACCAGTGACTGTGGCGCCCTGCCCCGCAGCAAAGATCGAGGATTCGATCTCCCGAAGCGACCCCGAGCCAGGACAGTGCCGCTTCGGCCTCGCCCTCGGCAGAAGCGAGGTCACGCCAGGGATAGACCTCGAGGTAATCCGCCTCGAAGGCAGACCGAAACCACTCTTTCTTCTGGGTATTCCCAGGGTTCATCTGGTGTCTCCCCGGCTTCAGTAGCCGTTGTCCTGCCGATCCCGTTCGGGGGGGGGTCGATTCCATCCTTGATCATCCCGTCTCATGTCATTGTTCACAAGGAAACCCTGCCCCCTTGCTGCAAGTACCTATTGACGGTAACGATACGACTGGGAATTGGCCGAAATTCAGGCTTAGAGGGACTCAGGGGGGAGAAGTCAGTGAACCGCATTGCCCGCGTAGCCCTGCCGATTCCGCTCCGGGAACCCTTCGATTACCGAATTCCAGATTCACTGGCGGATCAAGTGCGCCCCGGAGTCCAGGTCCGGGTGCCCTTCGGCCCCTCCAAACGCATCGGCTGGGTCGTCGAGATTACCGACCACTCTCCTCATCCGAAACTGCGCGAACTCGACGCCATCATCCCGGATTCCGCTGAGATCCAACCCGATCTGCTGAAACTGCTGGAATGGACTGCGGATTACTACTTGTGTGGAATCGGTGAGGTGATCGAGAGCGCCGTGCCCAAAGCGGTCCGAAACCGCAAGGTACGATCGGTTCGGTGGGTTCGTATCACCTCGGAAGGGGCTTCAGGCGACCCGTCCGGCTCGTCGGCAAGTGCCCGACAAAAAGTGCTGGAACACCTCCGCCAGCAGGATCACCCGGTGCCGCTCAGGAAATTGATCGAAAGTTGTGCTGTCAGCGATAGCCCGGTCAAGACTCTGGCTCGACGGGGTCTGATCGAGATTTTCGATGCCTTACCCGCGCAGTTCGGAACTCCTGAAAGCGGAGAAACTCTCGCCGAAAACTCCTGGATCACTCCACCCTTTGAACCCAATCCAGAACAGGTTGTGGCCATCGATGCCATCTCCGAAACAGTGGAGAAGAAACAATATCGTACTTTTCTACTTCACGGGGTCACCGGCAGTGGCAAGACCGAGGTTTACATCAGGGCCGTTCAGCAGGCACTCGATCAGGGGCTCGGAGCACTGGTGCTGGTACCGGAAATCGCCCTCACCCCGCAAGCGATCGAGAGATTCACCGAGCGACTCGGCACGGTAGCCGTCCTACATTCGATGCTGCCAGATTCCGAACGAGCGGTTCATTATGAACGGCTGCGGCGTGGCGAGGTCCGCATCGCACTGGGAGCACGAAGCGCAGTGTTCGCTCCGGTTCCCGACCTTGGAATCATCATCGTGGATGAATCTCATGAAACCAGCTACAAGCAGGAGAACTCTCCACGCTACCACGCCCGAGATGTTGCAGTGATGCGAGCCCATCAACTGGGCATCCCCTGCGTCCTTGGATCTGCAACGCCATCGATGGAGTCGCTAGAAAATGCCAAGACAGGACGCTACCAGAAAATCATCCTGTCTGAACGGACCAATGGTAGGCCACTGGCGACCATCGAAGTGATCGATCGAAGGATAGAAAAAAAATCGGTGGGAGGCGGAGGGCTACTGTCGCAACGTCTCATCGAACGGATCCGAGAAACCCTCGATCGTGACGAACAAGTGCTGCTATTTCTCAACCGCAGGGGCTTCGCTCGTAACCTGCACTGTCTCAACTGCGGTCATGATTTGCGCTGCCATCAATGTGACATCCCGCTGACCTACCACAAGAGCAAGTCGCGTTCCCAGTGCAACTATTGCGGTGAATACAAGCCCATCCCGGACCAGTGCCCGGAATGCCACTTTCACGGCATGCAGCAGCGTTCCCCTGGAACCGAGAGAATCGAGGAATCGCTAGTGCAGTTGTTCCCTGGGGTTCAAGTCGACCGGCTTGACCGTGACACCGTCACCAGTGCAAAGCGGATGGCGGCAATCCTGCAGCGGTTCAAGGAGGGCCAGACGCAGATCCTGGTGGGAACGCAGATGGTGGCCAAAGGACATGACATCCCTGGAGTCACCCTGGTCGGGGTTCTCGACGCAGATATCGCTCTGGGACTCCCCGACTTTCGCTCTGCTGAACGAACTGCACAGTTACTTTGCCAGGTCGCAGGGAGAGCCGGTCGCGGAGATCGACCCGGACGTGTCGTTCTTCAGACCATGCAGCCGGAACACTACGCGTTGGGCTGTGCTTCACGCCAGAATCTCGACCAGTTACTGGTGGAGGAGACCGCCATTCGCAAGCTGCTGAGATATCCTCCCCACGGACATCTCGCGCGAATCCTCTGTGAAGATGAGGATGAACATAAGGCACAAGAAAGCGCCAGGACTCTGGCCGAAGCGATGAAAGAGTGCGGACTCGATTCAGTTAAAATACTCGGTCCTGCTCCGGCTCCACTGGAACGACTGAGGGGACGATTCCGTCAACACCTGCTTCTCAAGAGTGACCACAGGGGTCCGCTTCGACAGGTGGCCAGCACAGCACTGAAAACCAAACCCAGATGGGCATCGACGCGCATCACTCTCGACATCGATCCTCAAAATCTCCTGTAAGATCGCCACAGAATCCTCCGGTGGCCAAAAAAATACGGGTGCGCCTCGAATGACGAGGCACACCCGCAATTGTTCAGATCTCCCTCGACTTGGCTAGACCATTTCCTTGAAAGTCTTGGAGGGCTTGAAGGCAACGCTACGCGACGCCTTGATCTTGATGGCCTCACCGGTCTGAGGATTGCGGCCCGCACGAGCAGCGCGCTTCCGCACGCTGAAGGTACCGAAACCAACGACTTGAACCGCTTTGTCCTTCTTGACGCCCTTCTTGATGGCATCGACCACGGCGTTGACCGCACGCTCGGCACCAGCTTTGGATTCATCGAGACTCTTTTGAACGGCTCCAACGAGTTCGGCCTTGTTCATGTGTACCCCTTTCTGCGAGTGTGCACTTCGACTGCGCACCTGAAATAATAGGGGCTGTAAGAGCTAGGCGATGTGGAGGGAGTGTTCCCTCTCTCCACATCGAAGCTCAACCCCTGACAAGTCGGCAGAATCCTCAGGATCCTGCACCACCTCGCGGAAAAACAGCTCCCCGAGATGGCGACAGTATGGGAGTTCAGAGAGGATCTTGGAAGCGATCAATGGAAGAAATCCACTCCAGTAACTCAGGATAGTCAGGCGGGAACCCAGATAGGGGTTTCCATCGTTGGCAAAATCGAGACCTCGGTATACCATCGGATCCAGGAGTGCTGGTGCCCTCGGGGGGTCATCTAGCCAGAGTGCTGTGGAATGGAGTGGGAATGCTATCTGGAGTCTTTTTCATGCTTCTGCTGGGTGCTCTACTGAGCCCAGGCCAGGTCTCCGATCCTGCCCCTTCACCACAGACCCCTTCCAGCGAGCCGACAGATCAGGGGAATTCTTCAGATCCCAGACCCGTGAGAGCCATCGCCATCGACGACCTGGCTCGGGTCGTGCCCTCCGCAATCCCCCTGGGAGAGCGATTGATGTTCAAGGCCACCGTCGAATGGAAGGGCGCCAGCGTACTTGTTGGACACCTCGAACTGGCCTCCTGGGAAGATGAGAACTCCAGGAAAGTGCTCCATGCGAGAGGCCGAGGGCAGCGCTTCGGCTATTCCATCGATCAGCGAATCGTGAGCACCATGAATCTTGAGGGAGTGCGACCGGTCACCTTCATGAACACCCAGCGCGGCTCAGAGCACCACACCAAGAAGTTAAACTTCGAAAACGGCAAGATCAGTTTCTCCAAGAAAAAACACTGCCATGAGGAGAAATGCTCCGATTCAAGTCATCTCATCGCAGAAGTCGCCTGGAAAGGCCCGATACCCTGGGGGACCAAGGAGAAACACTGCGAAGATCAACAGTGCGGAAATTCCAAACACGAGGTCTGGATCCACATCACCGATCACGAGGTCGAGGAGCCCTATGTCGACCTCTTGACCGCCATTTACATCGCCAGAACTGCGGCAGCCCCTGACCTGGGTCGGCCCCTCATCATTCCCGTGGTCAATGATGACTCGAGGTGGTATGTCGAGGTCACCCCACAGCGCACCGGGAAAATTCAGGTGGAGGAAGGTGAGTACGAGGCCATCGAGATGGCTCTCAACCCCATCGCTTCCGACGGCAATATGAAAAAGCGATTCGAGGGATTGTTCGGGATTCACGGCACTCTCAGGGTCTGGTTCGATTCCAGCACTGGGCGACCGGTACTGATCGAAGGAACCCTGCCCTTCGCCTACTTGCAGCTAAAAGCTCGCATCGAATTGATCTCAGTGGGAGATGCTGCCGTCGTCATTGCCAGACATGCACGCATGGTCCACCAAGAATCATCCAGTTCCGAGGAAGGACCTCGATGAATCACCCGAACACGGGCGAATTACTGCGGCGACTTCCTCAGATCGATCGATTGTTCCAGCGAGAGGATGTTTGCGAACTCTCGGCTCGCTATTCCCGGGCCCTGGTTCTTTCCGAATGCCGATCTCTGTTCGACGGGATCCGTGCTCGTGCTCTCCATGGTGAACTGGATGCACAAGAGGTGGTCGAAGATCAGATCGTCACGACCCTAGCCACTCGTTTAGAACTGCGAGATCAGCCCTTCTATCGCCGGGTGATCAATGCCACCGGTATCGTACTCCACACCGGCCTCGGTCGGGCCCCGTTGCCTCCCGATGTTGCCAATGCTCTGGTCGAGACTCTCCGTCACCCGGTGCGGATCGAAATTGATCTCGAAACTGGAGATCGAGGAGGGCGTGATGAAGGAGTCGCAAAACTACTGAGACAGCTGACCGGCGCAGAAGACGCCACCATCGTCAACAATAATGCCGGCGCCACGCTGTTACTACTGTCGGCGCTGGCGAAGGACAAGGAAGTGCTGGTCTCCCACGGGGAACTGGTCGAGATCGGCGGCTCGTTCCGCATCCCTGACATCATGGAGCAGGGGGGAGCAAAACTACGAGCGGTCGGCACGACCAACAGAACCCGTGCGAAAGATTACGATCAGGCGTGCACCCGCGACTCCGGAATGATTCTCAAGGTCCACACTTCCAACTATCGCGTGGTCGGATTCACCGAAGAAACGAAGATCGAGGAACTGTGCGAGGTCGGAAAAAAACATCAAGTCCCGGTGGTCCACGACATGGGATCTGGCTGCATGGTCGACCTGGCGGCCCGCGGCAAGAAGGGCGAGTCGTACGTCAGGGAGAGCATTTCCCACGGCTGTGGGCTGGTCTGCTTCAGCGGCGACAAGTTACTGGGGGGACCCCAGGCGGGAATCATCGTCGGCAGTCATGAACTGGTCGAGAGATGCCGTAAACACCCGCTCTACCGCGCGCTTCGACCGGGACGCATGACCTACATTGCGCTCGAGGAAACCCTGCGCATTTACCTTCGGGGAGAAGAGCAAGCGATCGAACGAATCCCGGCATTGAACCGGGTCCTGGCCCGTCCTGAACAACTGGACGGCCGCCTGGAACAGTTGATCGCTGGCATCTCTGAAATTCCCGGGGCCAGCGTCAATGCTCTCCCTCACGATGGATATGCCGGTAGTGGATCGCTGCCCGCTCGACCCATCGAATCCCGAGCAGCCCGAGTCACCATCTCCAGTTGCTCTGCTCAGGAACTGGCGCGAAGACTTCGAACCGGAGATCCCTCCGTCTTGCCCACCATCCAGGACGACTCCGTGTTTCTGGATGTTCGGACCATCGCCGATGACGAGGTGGACCTGATCACTGCCAGAATTGCAGAGATCGCCTCGAGAGCCTGACTTGACTGGCTCCCCTCTTGGATGGATCCTTGCGGACTCAGGAAGGAGTTTCACCGATGTCTGACGCACCAATTCGCCTCACAAATTATGCATCCTGCGCTGGCTGAGCGGCCAAATTACCCCCCGGGGACCTGGTCGAGGTCCTCGCCAACTTGCAAATACCCACTCGCGAAGAAGTTCTTCACGGACCCGATACCCTCGACGATGCGGGAGTGATCAGGATTCCAGGATCAAATCATTGCATCGTCCAGACCGTCGATTTCTTCCCACCGATCGTCGATGACCCGACGGATTTTGGCAGGATCGCTGCGGCCAATAGTCTTTCTGACATCTATGCGATGGGGGGAACACCCTTGAGTGCGCTGAACATCGTCGGATTCCCCGCCGAACTGCCGACATCGATCCTCGGAGAAATCCTCGCCGGAGGCGCAGAGAAGATGAAGGAGGCGAACTGCGCACTGCTCGGTGGACATAGCGTCCGGGACTCCGAAGTGAAGTACGGACTTGCAGTGACCGGCACCATCGACTCCGACCAGATTTTGACCAATGGCGGAGCGAAAGCCGGAGATCTACTGGTACTGACCAAGGGCCTGGGAACCGGCACCATCAGTACCGCCCTCAACAAGCAGCAGGCCGATGCGGAGATACTGGCCGCTGCCACCGAGTCGATGGCGACACTCAACGCGGCTGCCGCGAGAGTGGCCATCGCACTCGAAGCTCACGCCGTGACCGACGTCACCGGATTTGGCCTCTGTGGTCACGGCGCAGAGATGGCCACTGCCAGTAACATGACACTGGAAATCATCGCCTCTCAGTTGCCCCTCATTCCCGGCGCAGCGGATCTCGCCCGCATGGAGTTGATCTCCGGGGGATCGAAGCGAAACAGGGCTTATCTGGCAGATCGGCTCGAACTGGCAGCGGACGTTCCTTCTCACCTTGCCGGCTTGGCTCTCGATTCGGAAACTTCCGGCGGCCTGTTGATGGCAATTTCCCCCGATCGGATTGCAGATCTCGAAGATTCGATGCGTCGCGAACAGATCACTCAGTACGCCATCATCGGAGAGGTGAAGCCGGTTCAAGATTCATTGAGCGTTCGGATCCGGGGCTGAGAATCCGGAAAGATCGCCAAGCATCTTGATCCGGGAGACTCAAATGGGGACACTCTTCTATTCGTCGGGGGGTGAATGGGCTCCTGGTGGGCCTCCTGGGCTTCAAACCCATGGTGCGGCGCGAACAACGTCGTAGGTCGGTTCGATTCCGATGCACCCCCGCCACTTTTTCCTGCACTCCCATCGTGCAGGTTCACTTTGCAGGTTCACTTTGCAGGTTCACTTTGCAGGACCACCCCGATCAACGGGGAATCGGTTCCCAGATTTCTCGCCCCTCAAGATAATACTTGGTGACCTTTTCGATCATCGTCGTGCGAGGAACCGGCTGATAGTTGCGATCGATGGCTTGCTGAATTTTCGGCGGCAAGGATCTCACGTGATTGAAGGTCCACGGTCCAAAGTATGGAACGGGCATTCCATCGATCGGGTCGAAGACGATCTGACCATCTTGATCCTTTTCGTATCCAGCAGCCACCCGCTGCTTGGCTCGCACGATGGCTGAATACTGTCGAGCATCGAGCGCGTCGATCAGGTCCTCGCCGCTCCACATGCCACTCTCATACATTTGCCGAGCGGTAAAGGGCTCGATAACCATCGGCCTGCCCGCTTCTGCAACGGCCCACGGCTCCTCGCTGAGTACTGGATCAGGGAATTCGGCCAGTCGATCCACCACTCGCTGGCGAAACTCGATCTCTTCCAATCGCTCTGGTTGAAACTCCGTCAGATCCCGACTCAGGTAAACTCCGATCAGCACCTGAATGACCAGCAAGGAACCGATCATCATCGCCCGCAGGGGTGGAGCCCTACCGATCGCAGTCCCACAGACCAGTAAGATCAGGACTCCTCCCTCGAACAGATAATTGAGATCCGATCCGATCCGACCGATCAACGCCATCGAGGACAGAGCCAGTACGATTCTCGCCCCATCGATGCGGGTATCGACTTCTCTTCGAAACAGCAGGGCCACTGCAGTCACCAGTAACACTCCCTGGGCAGACAGCACCCACTGTAATCCACCCGGCTGGGTCAGCACTGGTATGCACAGGAGCAGCGCCACCGCGAGCGAGAGGTAGATCCCGATTCGGAAGACCCGAGCGCCATCTACGCCCTTTCCTGAACCTGGAACCAGTGCCAGGAAGGTCGCGATGAACAGCGGCAACTTGTAGGGCACGAATGGAGCCAACCACTTCTGAATCCCCGAGGCCCAGTGGAACGGAAACAGATTCGACATCACCGCATGCTGATGAAAGTGACCGTCGGTATTGGCCGAGAGTATCGCGTAGAACAGCAGTCCAGCGGCGAGCAATCCAACGGGCCAGCGTAAGGCGGCTCTTCCCTCTCGCAGCCACAGACCCAGGTAACTGACCAGCAACAGAGCGATCGTAGTCTGCCGTGTATAGACCGCAAAAAAGAACGCCACGGCACCTGCAAATCGCACTGCAGTCCTTCGATGACAGTGACACCAAACTCCCAGCATGGCCAGAAACAGTGCCAGGGGATCGACTCGCATCAAGAAGCCAAAGCGCAGGAACTCTGTCATCGTCAGCATCACCGACCCACAGAGTAGTCCTGCAGTGAGTCCTGAAGATCGCCTCACGATCAGGGTCAACACGGTTGCAGAACCTAGTGTTGAAATCAGCGAGAGCATCCGACCACCCCAGTAAGGAGCATCGGAGAGTTTCCCGAACCACTGGGCTAGGTAGGGATAGAAGGGAGCGTACTGATCCAGTAACCAAGGTTCACTATCGATCTCGGGATAGAGACCCGGTTCCTCCACCACCCGTCTCGCTTGATCGAGCACGATGGCTTCGCCGTATCGGAGTTCGTGTGGGTAACCCACCAGTGGCCCGCCCCGAATCAGCAACTGCGCCACCGAGAGTGAAGCGAGCAGCACTGCGACATACAGCGACCAATGCGGAAGGACCGGATGCGGGAGGATCGGATGCGGCTGCGAAGGGCGCTTGGATTCTGGGTCAGACAGGCTCATGGCGACAAGTTACGGTGTCAGGCGCCTGGAAGCCAGAGCACTCATTCCTGCATGAAGTCTAAACGATGTTTACTACAAACCTGGCGCAACCGGCTCATGATCCTCGAGTGGAGTTGACAGACGCGAGATTCTGACAGATGTAGTTCATCTCCAATCGCCTTCATCGTCAAGCCCTCCTTGTAGTAGCCGGTCATGATGGCCTGCTCTCTTTTATCCAGGTGACTGTAGATAAACTCCATCATCGCTTCACGAAGCAGATCAAGATCGGGCGCCTTGGCCTTGACATCGTGCAGCACATCGATCTTTCTCAGCGAGCGGGACTCTCCTTCATCTGAAATCTGCTCCGAGATGGAAGTCATCGAAGCCGCAGAAGCTTCTCGTTGCATCTTCTCAAATTCTTCATCGTCCACACCCAGCTGAATAGCCATCTCAAAATCAGTAGGCTCTCTACCGTTCTGGTTCTGGAACTCTTTCCAAGCGGCATCGATCTTGTTGGCGGTAGATCGGACCAACCTAGGTACCCAGTCCTGTTTCCGAAGAGAATCAAGGATCGAACCACGAACCCTGGTGGAGCAATAGGATTCAAACTTGACTCCGCGAGTCAGGTCGTAGTTATCGATGGCATCCATCAGTCCGAAGATTCCCGCACTGTAGAGATCTTCAACGTCCACCTGCTGCGGCAACTTCATGTGGAGACGATCGGCTGTGTACCGAACGATGGGTAGGTATCTCTCGAGCAGATCATTTTTCAGATCTAAGTTGGGAGTATCCTTGTAATCGATCCACACCCGTTCGAGTTCGGGATCATCTTGCATCCGAGTCTTGCCGACTAGGGAAACATTTGCAGGGTTCTCTTCCTTGTTGTCATCGATCTCAAGTTGGGTCAATGGAGTCTCCTCTTCCTGTCAGCTGCACTATTGATCCTGATCCGTCTCTCTCAGCTCCCCCAGCTCCCAGTGAGAGCCACCTCAACGAGGTGCGGCTGGAGCAGGAGTATCGCAATTGAGCCACTCACAAAGCACTACTAGCAACGATCATGCCTGGAAATGTACTCCTTCAGCGCGATTCAGTTCTTCTCCTCAGACTGAACGCTCATGAGCCCTGCTACGATCCCCGGACCATAGAACTTTTAGCCGCTGAAGGAACCCCTGACTCGCCTTGCGTCGGAACAAGCCCAGGTTTCTGGCCACGTCCCTCACTCCGCGCGCAGCAGAGCAGGAGGGATAAGCGAGGCAAAAGTGCTGCCTTTTTCGAACCGAAGCACTGACCCTTGGATCGTGAAAGATGGCCCCACAATCACGGATCTCGTTTCCCAGAAACTGACTGGCCAGGCCAATCATTCGGCTGGAGACCTGTTGCGCCTCCCCTCGAGAGAGGACCTGGTTCACCACCAACCAGTTCCGGGGTGGATCGTCCTCCTGGGAGAAGACCTTCAGCATCGCATAGGCATCCACGATGGCAGTGGGTTCTGGTGTAGTCACCACCAGAACTTCGCCGGCACAGATGCACAGATCGAGAACCGCTCGAGAAATTCCCGCTCCGGTATCGATCAGCACCAAGTCATATTCGCCGACCAATCGCCCAACCGCATCCAGTAATCGCTGCTTCTGTAAATGTCCTAGATCGGCGACATTGGTCAATCCACTGGCACCGGGAAGCACCTTGATCCCTCCAGGAGCATTGATCAACACATCCTCTAGGGCCGCTGTTCCATCGATCAAGTGCCCTAGATTTTTCTTCGGATGAAGATCGAGAAGAACGTCGATATTCGCCAGGCCTAGATCACCATCCAGGAGCACGGTGCGTAGCCCAGACGCCGCCGCAGCGAGCGCAAGACCAATCGAGATGTTGGTCTTGCCGACCCCCCCCTTGCCACTGGTCACTGCGATGACCCGGGCCCTTCCCTTGACGGGAACGACCCGGTCTTCAACCATCATTCGAAGTCGCCAAGCCTGGTCTCTCATCTTCCTTGCAACACCATTTCACAGATGGAGTCTCTGGTTGCGACCTGGATGTCTTCAGGCACTTCCTGGCCACAGGTCACATATGAAACTGGAACCTGACAGACTCCGAATAGGTCCCACAGGAATCCCTTCCGGTAGGACTCGTCTTTTTTGGTGAAGATGACTCGCTGGTAGCCGACCACTCGGAAAGCAGCCGCAGTGTCGATGACCGCCTCAGGGGCGGCTCCCAGTGACAGACACAGGTGAACTTCCACATCACCGATCTTCGAGAGAGAGTCCCTCACTTCGGTGAGCCGTTCCAGATCTCGCTGACTACGACCCGCGGTATCGACCAGGATCACATCGCAATCGGAAAAGCCCTCGATCGCTTCTGCAGCAGCACCCGGTTCCGAGACGGTCTTGAGAGGCAGTCCCAGAATCTCTGCGAAGCGACGCAACTGTTCCACCGCCCCGATCCGATAGCAATCGAGGGTGACCAGTCCGACTCTTTTCTTCTCCACCAGATGAAACTGAGCCGCCAGTTTTGCGATGGTGGTGGTCTTCCCGACGCCGGTGGGACCGACTAAGGCGACCACCTTCGGCTCGCCGATCCTATCGACGGAGATGGGGCAGTTCTCGGGGATCCGCGCGGCCATGCATGCAGCAATCCGCTCGCGAGCGATGTTCTCGTACTGGTCCGCCTTCACCGAATCCTCGATGGGTTCACAACAGACCAGCTCAAGGATTTGATTCTGAGCGACCGATGAGAAACCCGCCACCTCGCACACCGATTTCACGGCTCCGATGAAGGCCGGATCATCGACCCCCATCGATGCACCATCCTCGAAAGAATCGACCGGCCCTGGAGAGGTGCCTTCCTCCACTTCGTGAAGGTATTCAACGGTGGGAGTGAATGGCTCTCGCGGAGGAGATTTTGGTGACGGTTGGCTGGCGCTTGATTTCGAGTACGCCTTCAACTCCTCTGCGATCTTGCTTCGAGCCCCTTCGAGCCTGTAAACTAGGGTGCCCGTTTCCTGACTCGTCTCGAAATTGCCGGAAACTACGGGTACCAGTTCAGGAATCGGCTCTGACTCGGGAACTCGCGAGACTTCCCTCGCCAGCGGCGCCAGTTTCCCGCTCGAACTGACGCCATTTTTTTCCGGTGGCTGGAAAAACATCGGCTCTTCCGAGCGAATGATCACCACCACATCAGAAACGCCGAACCAACCGAACAATCCCGGTCTTCTGACCTTGCGAGATTGAACCACTGTCCAATCGCTGCCAAATCTTTCCTGTAAGATTCGGACCGCTGTTGCATAATCGGGTGCCACGACACGTGTGTGTCCGGCATCCGTGGATGCTATTGGCTCGTTCAAGAGCACATTCCCCTTCCCCCGAGAGGGATTTACCCGCTGACTCCCCAGCCTCGGGCCTCGATCCCCGCCATTCCCCATGACTCCACGGTAACACCGTGGGCGACCTCATTGTAGGAGAGGACTGCCGCCATGGGCACTTCCTTCTCCATCAGCTTCTTGACTGCGATTCTCAGTGGCGCGGAGGTGAGCAGCAACGCAGGATGCCCCTCCTCGACTTGAGCCTCGAGAGCCGCTTTCAGCGCCCCGACCACCTGATCGTGCACCTCTGGTGACAGGCACGGCCCGGCACCTCTGGGCGCTTTGGAATCGAGCGCAGCCAGTATCAGGCTCTCGATTTCTGGGTCGAGGGTGACCGCATGGAGGGTCCCCGAAGTATCCACCAGGCCAGAGCAGATGTTCCGCCGCAAGGCCACACGGACCAGTTCGACCAGTGGATCAAGCGACTGAATCTCTCCCGACTGCTGCTGAACTGCCTCACTTAACGTTTCCAGAATCTTTTCCATATCTCGGATCGAGACTTGCTCAGCAACCAGCGACTGGAGAACTTTCTGAACTTCCCCCACCCGTAATCGACCCGGAACCACCTCTTCGATCAGTGGCCGGAACTCATCCCCGAGACGATCGAGGATCTTCCGAGTTTCTCGCTGGGTCAGCAACTCCTCGATGTGTTGGATCACCACCTTACGCAACTGGAAGAGCAAAGCGTCCTGAGCGGATAGAACCTTGTACCCACGCGCTTTCTGGAGCATTTCTCCATCTTCGGTCGAGATCCACCTAGCCGGCGCACCGTAACTTTCCGGAGGCACTGCTTCTCCTGCGATCGTGTCGATCGGATGATGGTGATCTCCCAGCACGAGAGACTTTTTGGCCCTCACCACTCCCCGTGCGCAGGGATTCTCACGCAAGAAGATCTGGAACTCTTGCCTCGGGATCTCTCGCATTTCGATGCGAGCATGAACCGGTGGTATCCAGAACCCAAGCTGCTTCTGCAACTCTTCCCTCAATTGCTGGACCCGCACCTGAAGTGGAATTCCTTTCCCTTGCGGAGCCATCAAGTCATGCAATCCATACCCCAGCACGATGCTGATTGGTTGACGTAGCGAGAACTCGTGAGCTCTGGCATCGGGCTTCTGCTGGACCATCTGTTTCTTGGCAGCGGCCTCCAACTCCTCGACCGATGCTCCTGCCGAGGGATCAGTGCCATTCTCTTGGCGCTCCGCTTGGCCATCCTCTTGACCCTTTACCTGGCTGGTAAACCAGGCGATCGCTCCCAGCGACAGCGCCAGCAGTCCGAGCACCACCGGCGGAAGCCCGGTGAAAGTGAGCCCCAGCAGGATCACTGCGGTGACCGCCAGTGCTTTCGGATTGCCAAACAACTGCCCGACCACCGCATCTCCGATTTGCCCCCGAGAAGAGGCTCGGGTCACCATCAATCCCGCAGCGACACTGATGAAGAGCGCTGGAATCTGGGTGACGAGACCATCCCCAATGGTCAAGGTGGTGAAGACTCGTCCCGCCTCGGCTAAGGTCATGTTGTATTGCAAGACACCGATGGCGAATCCGCCGACGATGTTGATCATGGTGATGATGATGCCTGCGATGGCATCACCGCGAACAAACTTGCTGGCACCATCCATCGCCCCATAGAAATCGGCTTGCTCTGCCAGTTCGACCCGGGCGGTGCTGGCCTGATCACCAGTGATGTTGCCTGCATTCAGATCCGCATCGATGGCCATCTGAGCCCCGGGCATTCGATCCAGAGTGAATCGTGCCGAGACTTCAGCAATTCGAGATGCACCCTTGGTCACCACAACGAACTGGATCACTACCAGAATCGCAAAGATGATGAAGCCCACCACCGGATTGGCTCCTGATACGAATTCGCCAAAGAACAGAACCACATCCCCCGCAGCACCGACCCCCTCTTCCCCTGCACGGCTAAGTACCAGGCGAGTGGTGGCGATGTTGAGGGCCAACCGATACAGCGTTGCCAGGAGTAACAGCGAAGGGAACGATGCGAACTCGAGCGGCTTTCTCAGGTATACGACGGTGAGTAAGACCAGTACCGAGAATCCGAGGTTCGCCCCAAGCAGCCCATCCATCAGTGGGCCCGGCAGTGGAACCAGAATTGCGATCAGCATTCCTGCCAGCGCCAACACCAGCGCCAAGTCCCGATTCCGAGCGATCGTGCCTTTCCAGTCGGAAGGTGCCCGCAGTGTCTTCATCTTCGGTTCGCTCATCGGGAATCCCTTCTCGATCCTTCTTCCGGGCGCGCGGCTTCCCGATGCGCGGCTTCC